>DALYGI010000390.1:0-4070 GCA_031971595.1 Prochlorotrichaceae cyanobacterium CTOTU29312 | reverse complement strand
AATTATCAAAATTAGTTTTGTTAAAATCTAAAACTTCTTCAAATTTGTTATTGTTGACAATTTCTTTGAATCGTTGATAGAGTCCATCTTTCTTGAGATATATCCAAAGATAGAAAAGCAGAGAAATTTTTAATGAAATATCTTTAAACAACTGATCAAAGTTATAAGTTTTATTCGCTATATCTTTGCATATTTCATTCAAGGCAAGGGGAGCGCACTTAAAATTCTCCACAGAATAAACGATCGTGTTATAAATATATGGAACATCTACATACCAGGTCTCACGGTACAAGTACTCGCAATCACTATCAATACAGATAATCAATTTATCATTAACAAAATCTTTGTATTCTTTTAATATATTTTTTCCTCTTGTTCCTTTTGAACATGGGGCCGGAAAGTCAAGCTTATCCTTTAAATCCGGTCGAACAAATTCAATAATGTAGCGCCAAAAAGAAATATCGTAAATATCTTCAACTAAAACAGAGAGATCATATCCAAGAGCAAAAGCGTCAGAGACCATTTTATCCGCTGCTTCAGCAAAATTCTTTTTATTCATCAGACTACCTCCTTGAATTAAGTTTATTGCGATAAATATCATTTTCTTTGATTCTATAATAATTTCTTATCTCTTCAACACGCCCTATTTCCTCTAAATTTTTTGCTTTTCCTAGCAAAGTACTACAAGTAATAATATTAGGATACAATTGTAATTCATTGCTGGAACTTATTTCCTCAATCAAATCAATTCCTTCTTGAACATTATCAACTTTTTTAATTAACGTATTCAAGGTTATTTCATTTGGTTTAACGTGAGAGAGAGATGTATATTCCTCTGATTTTATAAGATCAAAGATTTCTTTTGCATCCTTGTAATTGTTGAGCTTAGAAATGAGTGTTGTAAATGTTATGACATCAGGATGAATTTCATTTTCCCTATAAAGAAATTCCAGCAGTCTTATACACTCTTCTTTCGTGAATGATGTATAATTATTAATTTTACGATTAAATTGATAGAGTTTAGTTAGTTTACTTCCCGAAAAATTATGAAAGTCATTCTCTATTTCCTCAATGTAATGACTCGAATGTTTGATTTTTTCCTCTAATATTTTACTTTTAAAAGTAAAACTCGGAGTTCTTTGAATATCTTCAATCCTTTTCACCTTTTCAATCCATCCTTGATAAAAGGTGGTAGAAGAGTGAGTTACCATAATAATCTGACAGTTTGGATTAATCTGTTTAATGTTTTGGATTAAGTTTCTTTGCCAGATTATATGCAATGAAATTTCTGGCTCATCCATCAATAATATACAAGGACTCCTATGTTGTAGCAATGCCGTCAATAGTATGATTAGAATCTGTTTCTCACCTGACGATAGATTTTCTGGTAGAATTGGACTGTCAATGCCTTTTTTAATAAAGCAAAAGTTCTTTTCATCAAATTCCTTTTCTGTTTCACTGAAAAGCTCAGACAAAACCTTTATAAATATTCTTTTTGTTTCATAGACTTCTTCAACTTCTTTAAATTTATCTCTTTTAGATATTTTGTCATCATCGCTAGTTAGAATTTTTTCAACCTGTTCCAACAAATCTCTTTGATAAACAATGAATTCTTGTTTTAAGTCATAAAGTTTTTGATCTAGTACTGTTTTATTGAGATCAGGGCTTTTGAATATAACATCAAATGTATTTATAAAGGTCACATTCAAGCGGTGATCACTATTTTGTTTATCTCCTGTGATACTTCTACTATCACTATCAACAGAGATAACTAGACTATTATCTCTGTCAATTTCCAAATCAATGATCATGTTATCAATAGGATCAAATACCCTAAAATCAACTTGTTGATCCTCCAGGAGCATCGCTTCATTAATCATTCGGAGCAGGGTTGACTTTCCTGAGCCATTTGTACCGATCAAAACATTAACTTCTGGGTCAAGTGACCACTCAAGATCAGTTCCTCTAAAGTTTTTGATTTCAATTTTTCGTATGTGCATGAGCTTGCTCTAGTTAGGAGGTGTTGTCAGTTAGCTCTGGAAGTATTGTGAGAGAGGCATTGCCATCCCTAATCCATCAAACAGACCACGGGCTGTTATCACTACGATGGAATTACAACATAAGTCTAAATATAACAGGCCCTAGTTCCAAAAGGATGGATTAATTCTTCTACCTATTAAAGATCTGTCAAAGCAACAACGCCACACCCGCCACCATGAGCCCTGCCCCCACCAGCCGATGGCGCAGCCCCCGCTCTTTGAGGAAAAGACTGCCCAATAAGACTCCGATTAGGGCACTTAAGCGTTTCACACTAATCACCCGCACCACTAAGGTCAGCTTTAAGGCTTGCATTTGTAACAGGATCCCCAAGGCATGGAAAAGCCCCATACAGCCCACTAGCTTGATCAGTCTGGGGTGGAGAGGCATTGGATTGGCGTGCCATTGCCACCGGATCAGCCCCAGCAAACACAGGGCGATCGTGCTATAGAGGCTGAGGATCCAAAAGAGAATACTGGAATTTTGAATGCCCACTTTATCAATATTGGCGGTGAAACTCCAAATAAAGGCGACGGTCAACATTTGCCGGGGGCCAGGGTTGTCCCAAATCGATCGCAGGGGCACCCAATAGCCCGCCGATCGGTGTTCCCAGTTGAGAATGTAAGACCCCAACACCAGCAGCATACTGCCCCCCAAGTCTGACCATTGGCCAAATTCCCCCACAATTAAGGGGGAGGTGACAAACATAAACAGAGGACTCAGGGTTACCAGGGGCACCACCAGGGATAAATCCGTCACCTTGAGGGCACGGTTATACAGCAAAAAAGCGATCGTATTCAGGCCGGTGCTACTGCCCAGAGCCAGCCAATAGGTAGTATTCAACGGGGGGATTCCCTGCCACCAGAGTAGGGGCAGCATGGCAAAGGCCGTGAGCAGACAGAGCCAAAAGGTCACCACCACAGCGGGTTGGGTTGCTAAGACTTTTTTGCTGAGTAAATCTTTGGTGGCTTCGCAGCTTGCGGTGCCCAAGGCCAGGAAAAACCAATTCATAGCCTATCTCGGAACGCCTGAAGGGCGGCTTGATATTGGGAATCCGCCGGGGTCGCCACCTCTTCCAGTTTTAAGGGTTCCCCGGCAATCACCTGATTGGGCTGAATCCCTAACTTATTAATGTCGTGGTGCTGAGGAGTTTCATATTTCGCAACTGTAATGGCCATCCCGGCTCCGTCCGATAGCTGAAAAAGCGACTGAATCAGCCCCTTACCAAAAGTGCGCTCCCCTAATAAGGTGGCCCGATCGTTTTCCTGAAGGGCTCCCGCTAAAATTTCCGCCGCGCTAGCGGTTCCCTGATTGACCAAGACCACTAAAGGCAAGTCCGTAATCGCCTCCCCACTCGCCTGGAACACCCCCAGCGAGCCCTGACGATTCACGGTATACACGATCGTCCCTTCATTAATAAACAGCCGCGCCACCTCAATCCCCGCCTGAAGCAACCCCCCTGGATTATTCCGCAGATCGAGAATCAACTCCTGGGCTCCCTGTTCCTGAAGCGATCGAATACTCTGGGCTAACTCCGTTTTCGACTGTCCACTAAACTGAGTCAACCGGACATACCCCAAAGCAGGTAAATCCGGCTCCTGTTTGAACTGAGCAATTACCGGATTTAAAGTAATCACATCCCGCGTCAGCACAATGGACTCCACCCCCTCCCGATCGCGGCGCTTAATGGTCAGTTCCACCGTCGTGCCTTTTAGCCCCTGCATCCGAGCCGCTGACTCCTCCAAACTCAAGCGCTGGGTTTCGACCCCATTAATTTTGAGAATTCGATCGCCAGACTGTAACCCCGCCGCCTCAGCAGGGGATCCGGGAATGGGAGTGACCACCACCACCTCCCCCGTATCCGGATCCGCAATAATCTGCAAGCCCACCCCCGTCAACTCCCCAGCGGTACTCACCTGTAAACTTTTGTACTGATCGGGACGCAGCAACCGGGTAAACGGATCCCCCAAACTCCCCAGCATGGAATCGATCGCATCGTAGGTGGCCGATCGGGTAGGCAGGGGCTGCTTGAG
>DALYGI010000389.1:0-4073 GCA_031971595.1 Prochlorotrichaceae cyanobacterium CTOTU29312 | reverse complement strand
TATAAGGCAGGGGGAGTTTCTTGATCTCTTTGTGTCCCGCTTTAAGTTGATACCCGCGAGTTACATGAAAGTAGCAACGTTGCAAGCAATCACTAACCACTAATCACTAACCACTAATCACTAATCACTCAAAACTCAACCCTCAAAACTCAAAACTCAACCCTCAACCCTCAAAACTCCCCATCACTTTCTTTCCAAAATTGTTCCGCAAAGGCAACCACTGGATGAATGGGGGCTTTGGGTTTTTGTTTTAGGGGCATTTTGGCCATTTCTGGGGTGCGGGCTCCTTTGCGACCGTTGCAGGGGGCGCAGGCGGTCACGACGTTTTCCCAGGTATGGGGGCCGCCTTGGGATCGGGGGATGACGTGATCTAGGGTGAGGTCTTTACGACTGCCGCAGTACTGGCAACTGTGACCATCCCGACGAAAGACTTCCCGACGGTTGACTGGGGGGACTTTCCAGATCCGTTCCGATCGACCAAAGGTGAGCCGGATGTACTCTGGTACGGTGACCACGAGGCTGGGCGATCGCATTTGCCAGGTTTGGGTGCCGCTGATCCCAAGGTCAAAGGGTTCGGCCCGCCCTGAGAGCAGCAAAATCGTCGCCCGTTTCAGGTCAATGCGGGTCATGGGGAGGTAGTTTTGAGAAAATAGGACAACGGACTGACGGTGCTGGAGTCTGCCGGGTTTGCTGATTAATTGATCGGGGTCTAACGCCAAGGTCATGACGGTTTCCTCTTAAAAAATAACCCCCGCCTCTAGCGGGTAGAAGCGGGGATAAAAAACAAATGTTCTTGTTTTCTACGCTAAACTGGGGCGCTGTGATAACGCCACCCGCTTCTAGGTGTGGGTTGAAAGTCTGGTTTGTTGGCTTGAAATGCAAGGGCACTGGGGAGTGCGATCGGGTTCCGGTGAATATTATTAATAGAACCGCTCTCCATCTGCCGATCGTCGATCGAACACTGGATTGTACACCGGAGGACAGACCCGAATACAGACCATAACCGACCGATCGGAGTGCCGGGCAGGGCCACCGAGTAGGAGGGATGGGATATGGTCTCAAGGCGTTTCATGGCGAGATCAGGGGGGATGGCTAGAAATTACTGGGGCGAAGCCCGTAACTTAACGTTAATTAAAAGAATTACAACCTTATACTACAAGTGTCCTAGGAATCTGTCCAGTCTGTTGGCCAATTTTTCACGATTAATTTCACCCTTAAAGTTCATTCCTCAAGCCCACTGAAGCCCCTTGAAGCCACTGATAGAGCGCTTTCTGGGGTGAGGGAATGTCCCCTAGGGTGGTGTAGTAAAAATCTCGCCAGTGGTGTTGAGGCAGTCCTGCAAAAATCATTAAGTTTAGGGGATAGTCTTCGCTATCGGTACAACGCCGAAAGTCGTCTCGAAATAGAAAAATAGCCTTCTCTAGGGCGATCGCTATGCCCAATTCCACCATGACTCCTTCATCGGGAGGGGTACCATTAATAATGGCAAAAATACCATCACACTGTTTCACATCCCGCACATCTGCTTGAGCGACCTGATAGGCCCAGCCCGGTTGGGTAAAGTCCACTTGGTTATTGCGCTGGAACGGCTCCCAAACCTCTGCGCCCAGTTGTTCTAAAATCTCGATTAAGGGGGGTAAAAGTTGTTCTTTTTGTTGAATGGAAAAGCCGTAGGGATTTGCTAAATAGAGCTTTTTTTTCATCTTCTGAGCGAGCCTTCTGGTTGATGCTGGGAGGTTGGGGCAGACAGTTGTGCCATAATAGCCATAATATAATAGTCATAATAATTAATGCAGACTCATCAACGGCTCTAACTTTTCCAGGAGAAACGATCGTGGTTGCCCAACTTACCCCTCCAGCGGTTTCCGTCTCCAGTCCCCCACTTCCTGAAATTCATTACCCCGATAGTGATGGCCAACCTATGGCTGACAATACCAAGCAGTTTCGTTGGATTACGGTCATTCAATATAATTTAGAGTGGCTCTTTGCCAAGAATGATCAGGTGTTTGTGGCGGGGGGTCTACTCTGGTACCCGGGGGAAGGTAATAATAAAATTCGTCAAGCGCCGGGTGTGATGGTGGTGTTTTGCGCACCCAAAGGCGATCGGGGTTCCTATCAACAATGGAAAGAATCAGACATTGCGCCCCAGGTGGTGTTTGAGATTCTGTCTCCCGGTAATACCCTGAAAGAGATGCAGCGAAAACAGATTTTCTACGATCGCTATGGGGTGGAGGAATACTATGTGTATGATCCCGATCACAATGACTTGAGTGGCTGTTTACGAGGGGAGACGGGATTAGAAGTCATTGAAAGCCTAGTGGATTGGGTTAGCCCCCGCCTAGGGATCTGTTTTAAGCCGTCTGAAACGGCATTGCAATTGCTCAGACCCGATGGTACGCCCTTTCGGAGTTACTCGGAAATTGCTCAGGAATTGGAGCAGGAGCGGGCACGGGCCGATCGTTTAGCCCAGCGCCTGCGAGAGCTTGGAGTGGATCCAGAGAGCTTATAGGATTGGACAAGGATGAAAAGGTTTCTGACAACTCTGACAACTATCGTCATTCTGGGATTGGGGGTTTCGTCCTGTCAGGTTCGATCGGGGCAGAACTCTCCAGCCCAGGTGTCGCCCCTGCCCCAGGATCCCCTCATGCAGGTGTATTTTAATCAATCTCAAGCGAACCAATATAAAGAAACCGATCGTCAGCTTACACGGTCAGGGGATGACTTGGAAGCGTTAGTGGTGGAGGCGATCGAATCGGCCCAGTCCAGTGTGGCGGTGGCGGTGCAGGAAATTCGGTTGGCGAAGGTGGCCCAAGCCCTGATTGATAAACATCGGGCGGGGGTGCGGGTGCAGGTGATTATTGAGGACAGTTACAATCACTCACTACCAGAATTATTAAATAACTTAAATACTCAGGACGAGGGGGAGGGTGAAAACGATCGGGAAGCCAGTAAGGTCAAGAACCTCCTAGGGTTGATCGATCGTAATCAGGATGGCTCTACTAGTACAGAAGAACTCCTCAGTGGCGATGCCATTTATATGTTCCGTCAGGCTTCAGTGCCCCTAATCGACGATCGGGCGGATGGCTCGAAGGGCAGTGGGTTGATGCACCATAAGTTCCTGATCATCGACGATCGCCTTGTGGTTACGGGTTCGGCAAACCTGACCCCCAGTGATGTCCACGGGGATTTGCTGGCCCCAGAGACCAGGGGCAACGCCAATCACCTCTTACGCTTAGACAGCCCAGCCCTCGCGCAGATTTTCCGTCAGGAGTTTGACCTGATGTGGGGAGATGGCCCCGATCCCAAAAAAGATAGTCGCTTTGGGGTGAAAAAGCCACAACGATCGCCCCAGACTGCGACCCTCGGCAGTACGATCGTGACGGTGAAGTTTTCGCCTAATGAGTCCAAATCCCCTTGGGAAAAAAGTACAAATGGACTAATTGCCCAAACCCTAAAAACCACCACCCAGGAAGCGAACCTAGCCCTATTTGTCTTCTCAGACCAACGGTTAGCGGATACCCTAAAAGCTGCTCACCAACGGGGGGCCACAGTGCGGGCGTTGATTGATCCAGGCTTTGCATTTCAGAACTACAGCGAAGGTCTGGATCTGTTGGGAGTGGCGTTACCCGGTCGCAACTGCCGCATTGAAGCCAATAATGATCCGTGGCAACCGCCCCTAACCAGTGTGGGGGTTCCGGCCCTAGCCATTGGGGACAAACTACACCATAAATTCGCAGTGTTGGATCAGCAGACCGTGATTACCGGCTCCCACAACTGGAGTGCTTCTGCCAATAACCAAAATGATGAGACCTTGCTAGTGTTCACAAACCCCACCGTGGCCGCCCACTTTCAGCGAGAATTCGATCGTCTTTACGGGAGTGCTTCCCTAGGGGTACCCACGGATCTACAGGAGAAAATTGCCGACAGTCAGAAGCGGTGTAACCTCTAACCGTTTAACTGAATATTAGTGGCCATTTCATCCAAGAGAGCGATCGAAGCCTTGTAGGTGTTTATCCAGTGACCAGATGTAAACCTGACGGTATGGATGTTGTTCGCAGAGCCGCTGCCAGTCC
>DALYGI010000388.1:0-4073 GCA_031971595.1 Prochlorotrichaceae cyanobacterium CTOTU29312 | reverse complement strand
ATGATTCTCCCATACTAAGTATTTGTGCTTAGTGCAAAACTGGGATACTCCCAAAAAGTTAACAACGCAACCCGCAGAGAATTGACACAAAACCCAATGCTAGGGGCTAACCCAAAACTGATCCACTTTACCCATAATTTAGAGCGTAGAATCAGGGCTAAAATAATTGCTAAATTGAACATTTGAACCATACTCTCCACCCCTGAACAAGCGCCATACACTTCCACACGGCCATTGGGTAACAGAATAAATAAACCCTGCTGTTGGGCATTGAACCCTAGAATCGAAAGCACAAGGGTTGAAAAACTAGCGGTCATTAGGGGTAAATTAATAGCCTGAAGTAAAGCGGTGAGAATGGGATCGACAATCAGCAAACTAGCGATCGTTAATTCACGCCAATATTGGATTAATCCCTGAAAACCAGACACCAGTAAACCCAAGCCAACGCCAGCCATGACTAAAGAAATTTGGGGTTGATAACCCGATGGGGTCAGGCTACGGAGTAACACTAGCAAAATGAGCATAAACCCGATTAAACTACTGACCCAACTGCTATAAACCCGCAACGATCGTCGTTTGTCCCACAGCAAAGAGCCGATCGAGATTAAGACTAAAATAGTCGTGGCCAGTAGTCCTGACTCATCCCGTTGGGAAACAGCCTGCCATTGCAAAATACTGATCAAACTACACAGGGCTACAGCTGCATAGTTGAGCCATTTTTCAAGAGGATGGGCGGTATCACTCGGATCATTCCTGTTGTTCATCTTCCTATCTTATCTAAACTTGCGCTTTAAGTAACTCGCCGCACCGATCGCCAACACTAAACCAGCCACCTGTTCACCTTCCGGGGCAGCAGCAGTATTCACCGTGGGCGGGGTCGTTGGGGTAGAGGTTGAGAGGGTATAGTAAACACTAATATGGGAAACGTCTTTATCGCCGCCCTTGAAATCATAAATACTGCCATTCGCTGAAGTTTCAAAAGGCGTTGTCCAGGTTCCAGAGGTAACCCCATCTAAGAGTAAATAACCCGTTAAGTATGTACCTGCACCATCCTTAAAGACCAGCATCGCTTGATCCCAAGTGCTGGTATCAATGCTGGAAAAATCAAACGTTCCACTTTGACCACTGCCCTGACCGAGATAGCCCTCATCCACACCAATTTTGCCCCCAAATTCCCAGTCGATTTCATTAAAAAAACCTGGGGTTTCATTCACGGTCAGAGGGTCGGTGTTGAGGTAATCTTGGTTGAGATCTGTGCTGACGGTACAAGCTTCAGCGCCGGAAACATTACCAGAGATGTCATAACCACTACCGGAACAGGATGTAAATCCCGTAGCTTGGGCGCTGTGGGCTGTGGCAATCAGGGTGACGATCGTAGCCATGGTGCCGAGGAGAGATTGGTTAAGTTTGGTTTTCATGTCTGGGTTCCTGTCTGGGGGTCGATTACGTCGATTACTCTTATGATCCCTGGGCACTGTTTGATTTAATGTCTGATTTAATGTCTAACTTAATGTTTGAATGTTTGACTTTAAGCTTGACTTGACTTGATGGCTTGACTTTAAGCTTGACTGGCGAGATTGATTACGAAACGGTTTGATTATTGGGCAGAGCATTCCAGATTTTGGCAACCTGACCCAGCAGTAGGGCCATTCCCATCGCCACGTAGACGATCGCTGCACTCCCTTCGGGCACGGAGGCGGAATCTTGAGGGGTGTGATCCAGTGGGGCGGCTGAAGGCTCTGTGGTAACAAGGATCTGGGATAGCGTTGACTCAGAAGGGGTTGACTCAGAAGGGGTTAATTCAAAGGGGGATTCCTGGGGTTCGGTCAAATCCACTTGAGCAGCGGCGATCGTGAAATTTTCATCCACTTTGGCCAGTTTGGCGGTTTCAAAAATGGTTTTAAAGTTCTCTAGCCCCACATCCAGCACAAAAATGCCATCGTTGTAATCGTTATCGCTGCTGCCCCCCACCACATCTTCATAGCCGAGGATAATCACGGGACGGGTGGCACTGGGATCGGCGTAGGCTACCCAAAACTGAGAGCCGAAAGCGTTGCCCCAATCGGGATTCACCGTGGGATCGGTGCTGAGGGCTAAGGTTTTGGAACTGACCACGCTATTGACAAACAGGGAAAAGTCAAGCTGGCTATTAGCCTCAACCTGCGAAATTTGTACCCAGTCCCCCACTTTCAGCGGCGCATTTTTAGAGGGAATAATGCTATCAATGGCGGAAACTTCCTGAAAAACCGTCGCGGTGCCCGTGGTTCCCCCCTCCACCCTCAGATCCAGGCGGGAACGATAGGTGGCCCCTTCGTTAATAAAAGCCAACTTGGGCGCATAGCTATAGTTGAAAAACAAATCTCGGCTGTCGATCGTCCAGAGGTTATCAATTTGGAGATCCACATGAACCCGTTCCGATCGTCCAAAGCCTTGGTAGCGGGACAGATCAAACCAGGTATTGGAGTAGTTGTACCCGTAAATATTGCTAACAAAGACGCTCATGATCGTACCCTTTCCCGCTGAATGAAGTAATTGATATTGAGTTTGAAGCCTGAGAGTCTACGATCGCGTTAAGGTTATGTATACATTCTCAATATTTTGCGTATACCATGGCTCATGATGACGAAGAGGAACTTTTAGAACCAGAAATTGAGGAAGGAGTATCCCCTGCTGCCCCCTCAAAAAATTTAATTCGCCTGTATCTCAACATAGTTTTGCGGAAGTGGTTTATTCCTGCTGCTTTTGCTGGGGCTGGTTTTGCGGCAGCGTTCTATCTCAGTGGTCAGGATCCTTCAACCTATAGGGGGCGATTTGAAATTTTAATTGAACCGGTTACCTCCGCAGAAAAGCTAACGGATGCTTCGGTTTTAACCCGTAGTGATGGGTTGCCCAGTGAGGAACTTTTAAATCTGGACTATCCCACCCAATTAAAAATCCTTAAAAGCACGATCGTTCTGTCGAGAATTGTGGAAGGGGTTAAGAGTAGTTTGCCCCAAATTCCAGAGGCAGCACTTTTACAAAATTTGCAAAAAGGTTTAATGGTACAGCGGGTTCAGGAAGGCAGAAGTCGCTTTGATTTTACTAAAATTCTCCAAGTGAGCTATGAAGGCAATGATCCAGTTTTAGTGGAAACCGTATTAAAAGTAACGGCGGAAGAATATTTACAATATAGCCTGGAAGAGCGGGAAAATAGTTTACAAGCGGGTGTGGGCTTTATTGATCAACAAATCCCCATTTTAGAAACTGAAATTCAAGCCCTTCAGGAACAACAGCGTACCCTTCAGCAGCGCTATAACCTGATTAGCCTGAATCAACAGGCAACCAATTTAAATGATGCCTATCAAAAAAATCAACTGGATATTCAGCAAATTGACGAACAGCTTGAAGAACTCAGCGCCTTAAAATTAAAACTAGAAACGGATTTGGGCATCTCCGCCGCAGAAGCACCGATCGCCCTGAATCTGAGCCAAAATCCCGATCGTCAAAATTTACTGAAGCAATTACAAGAGCTAGACCGCATCATTGCGATCGAATCTGCTCGCTTTACCCTGGATAGCCCGACCCTACAAAACCTGCTGGAAAAACGACAGACTCTCCAAGCTTTTTTAGACCTAAGAACCCAAGAAATCCTCAACGCTAGCCCTCAAACCGCTAGCAATAATCCCAATAATAATCCTAATATCTTTATCTTTCAGGATACGAGCCGAGTGTCCCTTTTAGAAGAGTTAATTCTCACGGAAAATGAAATTATTAAACGCCAAACGCGGCGGCAAGTTTTGACCACCCATCAAGATCGACTAAGCTTGAATCTGGATCAATTTCCCCGTGTAGCGGCCCAATATGACGAAGTAGCGCGACAGTTGGACTTAAAAAAAGGATTACTAGATAAATTAGCCAATCAGCGAGAAACCCTACGGGTAGAAGCCGCCCAACAGGATGTACCCTGGAAAATTATTTCCTCCCCCGAAATTCCACGGGGGCCAAATGGCTCACCGATCGCTTTTCCGCCGGATCCCATGAAAAAATTGATTGAAGGAATGGGAGGGGGCTTAGTTTTAGGATTGATCCTAGCG
>DALYGI010000387.1:0-4126 GCA_031971595.1 Prochlorotrichaceae cyanobacterium CTOTU29312 | reverse complement strand
CAGGGAGAGCAAATTTTTCCGATCGAGCCCCCACCTAATTTGGTATAATAGACAATTTGGTATAATAGACAACCCTGTAACTGTTCCCTGAGACAGAACTGAGAGACCCAGCGATCGACTCCGGTGCTACCGTCCCCCTGAATCCCTTGCTGTGTCCAGCAGGACTGGTTCGTTCCTCATTCGTTCATTAGCAGTTCATTAGAGTTCATTAGGATTGATCGATCGCTCCATGACCCAAACTTATTCTGTAACCCTGCTCCCTGGTGATGGCATTGGCCCTGAAATTTTAGGGGTAACCGTCGAAATTCTGCAAACCGTTGCCCAGCAAGAAGGCTTTGCCCTCACCTTTACCAAAGCTCTGATTGGCGGCGCGGCCATTGATGCCGTGGGCTCCCCTCTTCCGGCGGAAACCCTAGAGATCTGTCGCCAGAGTGATGCGGTCTTGTTAGCAGCGATCGGGGGGTACCAGTGGGACAATTTGCCCAGGGAACTGCGCCCGGAAACCGGGTTATTGGGTCTGCGGGCCGGGTTAAACCTCTTCGCCAACCTGCGCCCTGCCCAAATTTTACCCCAGTTGGTGGATGCCTCTAGCCTCAAGCGGGAGGTGGTGGAAGGGGTGGATTTGATGGTGGTGCGGGAACTCACGGGGGGCGTTTACTTTGGCCAACCCAAAGGGATTTTTACCCTGGAAACCGGCGAAAAACGGGGGGTGAATACCATGGTCTACACCGAAGCAGAAGTCGATCGCATTGGGCGGGTGGCTTTTGAAACGGCCCGTAAGCGGGGTAAGCGCCTCTGCTCCGTGGATAAGGCGAATGTGTTGGAAGTGTCCCAAGTGTGGCGCGATCGGATCACCGCCTTGGCGAAGGACTACCCGGATGTGGAACTTAGTCACCTCTATGTGGACAACGCCGCCATGCAACTGGTGCGCTGGCCCAAACAATTCGATACGATCGTCACCAGTAATTTATTTGGGGATATTCTCTCGGACATTGCCGCCATGCTCACGGGCAGTATTGGTATGCTCCCCTCCGCCAGCCTAGGGTCATCGGGCCCCGGTGTCTTTGAACCTGTCCACGGCTCCGCCCCAGACATAGCCGGTCAAGACAAAGCCAACCCCCTAGCCCAAGTGCTGAGTGCGGCCATGATGTTGCGCTACGGCTTAAACCAGCCCAAAGCCGCCGATCGTCTCGAAAAAGCAGTGAGTACCGTCCTCGATCGGGGCTATCGCACCGGGGATATTTTCTCCGAGGGGATGACCCTGCTCGGCTGTCAAGCCATGGGCAAAGCTCTGTTAGAAGCCCTGAACTAAACGCTCGATCAGGCCGATCAAATCCGGGATCTATGAGTCACTCGCCCCGCCCGCGAATCAATTGCGGGCTAATCAGGAAAACCCATTGAAATGGGTTAGTGTCTGACAGCCTCAGGGGTTGGGTTCAAGCTTGGGAGAGGGGCTAAAGTCCCCATGATACCGTGGCTGGGGGGTGAGGGTCACGTTCAATGAGATTTATACCGCCACACTAGGGCGGGCACGGGGGCACCGCCCGTACATTTAGATTTCAAAATGAGAATTGCTCCGATCCTATTCCTGTTTGTACCTTTCTGAGGGATGATTGGGTCAGGAGACTGCTTCTGCTACAATTTTTACGATTTCTCAAACAGTTGCTCATGGCTTTGACTCGCACGCGGATTGCAATTGATGCAATGGGGGGAGACTATGCGCCCCAAGAGGTTGTCCTGGGCGCATATCGGGCTCATCAAGAGCTAGATGTGGCCATCTCTCTGGTGGGTGACCCCGTTCAAATTAAGGCTTGCTTAGAGGCACGGGATCTGGATCCCAACGAAATCACGATCGTCCCTGCTGAAGATGTCATTGCCATGGCCGATGACCCCATGACGAGCCTTCGCCGTAAACCCCGATCGTCTATTAATGTGGCCATGAATTTGGTTAAAGCGGGGGAAGCGGATGCGGTGCTGTCCGCCGGTCACTCTGGAGCGGCCATGGCCGCTGCCCTGTTGCGGTTGGGTCGTCTCCCCGGAGTCGATCGGCCTGCCATTGGGGTGATGTTACCCACGGTCATTCCCGGTAAGCAAGTCCTGGTGCTGGATGTGGGCGCAAACGTGGATTGTCGTCCCAAATTCCTAGAGCAGTTTGCAGTGATGGGGTCTACCTATAGCCATTGGATTCACAATATTGCCACCCCCCGCGTCGGTCTCCTCAGCATTGGCGAAGAATCCTCCAAGGGCAATGATTTGGTGCTACGGGCCCATCAGTTGCTCCAAAAAAACTCAGAAATTTATTTTGTGGGCAATGCGGAAGGGCGAGACGTACTTTCCGGTCAGTTTGATGTCATTGTCTGTGATGGCTTTGTGGGCAATACCCTGCTCAAATTTGCGGAGGCCATGGGGGAAGCCCTGTTGAATATTCTCAAAGAAGAACTGCCTCGTGGGCTCCACGGCAAGGTGGGCAGTAGTTTACTCAAACCCAATCTCCGGCGCATCAAGCAGCGCATGGATCACGCCGAGCATGGGGGAGGGTTGCTCCTAGGGGTTGCGGGCATCTGTGTCATTAGTCATGGCAGTTCCAAAGCCCGGTCTATTTTCCATGCCATCCGCTTTGCCAAAGAAGCCGTAGATCATCGCGTCCTCGATCACCTCATGAACCGTCCCAAAAAAGAAAGTCGTGGGGAAGAATCTCACCCTTCCGCTCCCCTCAGTTCTCCCTCCCCCGTGGGCTAATCCCCTGGCATTTCTGGGGATCTCTAATGTGTATGGACGGTATAACGAGGTTTAGAGAAGTACAGTGATCGGTATTGCAATTACAGGGCATGGCTCTGCTACCCCCGCCACCATTGTCAGCAATGAAGCCCTCAGTCGGGTTGTGGAAACTTCCGATGATTGGATTCGGACTCGGACAGGGATCCAGGAACGTCGCCTAGCCTCCCCTGATCTATCCCTAACGGATTTAGCGGCCCAAGCAGCCCAAGCAGCGATCGTTTCTGGTAACCTCCAGCCTACCGATCTAGATTTAATTATTCTGGCCACCTCCACCCCCGATGATTTGTTTGGCAGTGCGGTGGCGGTGCAACAGCGCCTAGGGGCGACCCGTGCCGCGGCCTTTGACCTCACAGCCGCCTGCTCCGGCTTTCTCTTTGCCCTGGTGACTGCGGCCCAGTTTATCCAAAATGGAACCTACCAACGGGTGTTAGTCATTGGTGCAGATGTGCTGTCCCGCTGGGTTGATTGGAGCGATCGGGGTACCTGTGTGCTGTTTGGAGATGGGGCCGGAGCGATCGTTTTGGAAGCGAGTGAAACCAACCATCTGCTGGGCTTTGAGCTTCGCAGTGATGGCAGTCAAAACCGTTGCCTCAATTTGGCCTATCAACCCGACCCCCACCCCCTCATGCCGGAGGTAACCCTGAGCCAAGGGCGGTATCATCCCATTACCATGAATGGCAAAGAAGTCTATCGGTTTGCGGTGCAGCAGGTACCAGAAATTCTGGAAAAAGCCCTCTTCCGGGCCGGTCTAACCCCGGATGGAGTGGACTGGCTATTGTTACATCAAGCCAATCAGCGCATTTTAGATGCGGTAGCAGAGCGTTTGAAGATTCCCCAGACCAAGGTGCTGAGTAACTTAGCCCACTATGGCAACACCTCCGCCGCCACCATTCCCTTAATGCTAGACGAGGCCATTCGGGGGGGACAGGTGAAACCGGGGGATATTGTGGCCGCCTCTGGGTTTGGGGCCGGGCTTTCCTGGGGGGCGGCTATTTTTCGGTATGGGAGAGTTTAGCGGCTTGGCCGTTAGCTCCTATCCATTGCCCTGAGACCATGAGAGCCTTTGTTGACCAGGATATTTTGTATATTCACGCCGAGGATCTGCCCAGTTATAAAAAAGGCGGCTCGATCGTTCGGAACAGCTACTTCTGGGCCCTCAAATCCATCGCTGGTTCCGCCCGATTTAACCAAGACTGGCAATTTGAACAGGAAGTCTGGTTTGCCCTAACTCGGATGCTGATGTCCTTTGCCAACTCCGGCTATTTGGGCGTTTCAGAAACCCTGTTAGAATTTGACCCTGAAGCCCCCATTCCCGATTCCCTGCGATCGGTTTCCACCTGGCGCTAAG
>DALYGI010000386.1:0-4127 GCA_031971595.1 Prochlorotrichaceae cyanobacterium CTOTU29312 | reverse complement strand
TTGAGTTCGATCGCTTTGTTGTAATCAACGATCGCTCCCTCGTAGTCTTTTAAGTTATACTTCGCTAAACCGCGATTGTTGTAAGCCAGAGAATAGTTGGGGTTGAGTTCGATCGCTTTGTCGTAATCAACGATCGCTCCCTGATTGTCTCCCTTATTTTGTTTTTCTAAAGCACTATCAAAATAATAACTAGCACTTAGGGAAGGTAACGTTTCTGGAGCAGAAGCGATCGTTTTGCTGGGTTCTGGATTCGGTGGAGTGGGAGTAATATTGGCTGTTGTTTCTCCTTTTTTTCTGAGAACCAGGATTTTTGTTGCTTCCGAGTTAGCTAAGTCAAATTTGATCGCTACTTTGCCCCACTCAAAAGCTTTTTCATAACTTTTGCCTGCACCGACTGCATCATAAAAGCCTTCGGCAAATTTCATGGCAACTCGATCGTTAATTTGATCCCGTGTGCCGATCGTGATGGGAATATAAGTGGCAATGGCATTTCCTTGAACATCGGAATAGCAGGCATTGAGTACAACACATTCCAGATGATCGTCACAAAGGCCCAAAAGTTCGGCTAAAGGTTCAGCCGGTACAAAGCGAATTTCATTAGCTTTATGGGTTTGGGCACGGACTTCTCCGCTGTCAGATCGATAGAGGTTTCCCGCTGATTCATTGCTCACAAACAGCAATCCCTGATCTCCCGCCCCATGACCGCTAAAGTGCAAGATATGGGGTTCTAAGTCCAGTAAGGCACGGCGCAGGTCGGAGGGAGTGGCCGCTAAACGATATTCCACAACGAAATTATCCCGCTTACGCGATCGTCGCAAAGCCTCGGTAATCATTTTGACTTCTCGATCCAATTGCAACGGCGTAGATCCCAGAGGATTTGCCGTAACGACCAAGATTCGGACTCGATCGCCCGTTGTTTCCTGACGTTCGGCAATACCAACATTTAGATTATTCGCACCTATTGATGGATTTATCATATTTCAATCAATGGTTAAGCTGGGTTGCCATTCCATAGCCAGGGCTGGAGTTTTGAATGGAGAATGGCTCTATTGTAATTGAACGCGGCAGAAGGAAGGCTCAAGATCAGGAGCGATCGGAACGGTCACTTTCTTCCCTCTCCTGGCAGAGGAACCGAGGCAGAGGGTCAAATCTCACAAAAAAACAACAACCCTCCCCTCAAGACGATCGTGGAGGTTCCAAACGTCTTCATCAAGGTTCCAAACGTCTTCGTCAAGGTTTCAAACGTCTTCGTCAAGGTTTCAAACGTCTTCGTCAAGGTTTCAAAGCGATGTATTAGCAACACCTGCGATCGTCAACTTCAATCCACCTCCACCTCGCCAGGATTCCTGGGAAGAGTTAATCGAGGGGCTTACTTCCCGATAATTTCAACAGTTTCAACAGTTTCTTAAAATGCGGGCAATCTATGTGGGACTTGGACTCTTGTTGATCGCCGGGCCGTTTGTGGCGATCGATACCAGTTACTATCTGAGCTTTAGCAAGCCCCTTCTTTTTTGAGGACAACTTGTACCGTTTTGGCCAGGAGGCTGAGGTCGTACCAGAAAGACCATTTTTGCTGATAGGCCACATCCAGTTTCACCACATCTTCAAATTCTTTGACGCTGGAGCGACCTTTCACTTGCCATTCGCCAGTAATGCCGGGTTTGACGTTGAGGCGGGCCCAGTGGTGGGGTTCATAGCGCTCTACTTCATCCAGGCTGGGGGGACGGGTTCCCACTAAGCTCATTTCCCCCTTGAGGACGTTTAGGAATGGGAATTCATCGAGGCTGGTTTTGCGGAGGAAGCGACCTAGGCGGGTAATGCGGGGATCGTTTTCGTTTTTGAAGAACCGACCATCGCTGTTCACTTGGTTTTCCACGAGGTGCTTCATTTTTTCAGCGCCGACGACCATGGAGCGGAATTTCCAGATCCGAAACTTGCGACCGTGCAGCCCACAGCGGGTTTGGATGTAAAACAAGGGGCCGGGCTCGCTCACTTTCATGGCGATCGCAATGGGGGCGGCAACGGCGGCGGTTAAGCTTAAGCCTACCAAGGCTCCGGTGATGTCTAAACAACGCTTGGCGACGCTTTTAACGGAGGGATGTTCGGCTTTCTTGTAGACAACAAAACGGCGGCGAAGAACGGTTTGAGCAGCGGCAGACTGATGGGCGGGTTGGAGGGGGGCGATCGATTGCATGGCTAAAGTCCTGGTGGAGTGGAGGTCAGTGATGGCTTGTCTTTACTGAATTCCACTGTAGGGAGGCGATGCTTACGATCGTGTTTACTGGGTGTATAGGGTTTGTATAAGAAATTTCCCTCTCCCCAGCAGGCCAAAGAAGGACAAGGGGAGGTCTAATCCACCCAATGCAGAGAATTTTGGTTCTTCACGGTGGTTTTAAACGTGGCACAGGTGAGGGGAATGCCCAGCCAGGATCCCAATAGGGCTAAATCTTGATCAAAGGTGTTCTGAAGATCGGCTAACCGTTCATCCCTCAGTTGGGGCCGGTTTTTCATGCTCTACAGGTTCCGTACCCAGGTTCGCCAGGCCTTGGGAATCAGCCAGCGCCGAAGTTGTTTTAAGCCTGGTGCTTCTACTAAGAAATCTCGCCAGGCGGAGGTGCGGATCCGATCGGCGGAGACGTTTTGGGCTTCTAAGTCTTGCCAGGTGGGGGTTCCGCCATAGCCAATGAAGTGACAGACGCGCTCTAATTCCGCTTGGGGATGGGCTAACATCCGCTCAAAAAAGACAGGCAACACCCGATCGCGGTCAAACTGATCAAAGTAGGGTTGCAATTGCTTCGTGTACAGGCTGTATTCGATCATCTCAGGGAACTGATCGATCGCTTCGTTAATGTTTGTGTTCACCACCCGTTGCGTCCATTCATGAATATATTGGGACACCAAACGATCGATGGGATGACGCATCACATAAATAAATTTAGCCTGGGGGAAGGCTGCCGCTAAACGGGGAATAGTGTCCGGGTAGGTGGGTAATTTGGTGTAGTGGGTGCTGGACTCGACCTGGAGATCCTTCGGCTGGGCAGAGGCAAAGAGGGCCTGGTATTAGGCCATGCCTTTGGCAAACTCTTCGTCGTTACTAAAAAAGTTCGGCTTTTTGAGGGAGGTCATAAAAATCCCCGGTTGCAGAGCCAGTTGTTCGTGGAGGGTACTGGTGGCGCATTTCATGCCGCCAATGATGATGAAATCTCGGCCAGTTGGGGATGAGGGAGGGGTTGCTGCGGTCATAGAAATTCAGGGGGCAGAGATAAAATCAGCCTTACGGTTCAATCTTGACAGGAATGGGAGCGTTGCTGGGATCTTAATGCTTGCCAGTCGTATCGGGGCGATAGGGTTTTAAGGGGTGTCGCCATTGAAACCAAATGTCTTGCCCCTGTCGATCGCAGGTGTGAGGGGTTTTATGACCCAGGATTTCCCGCAGGGCAGCAATGCTCCAACCTAGTAACCAGCTTAAATTGGCCAGTGCTAAGCCAAAGGCTCCATAAAACTTGGCAAAGTAGCGCGATCGGGAGGCGTATAGGTAAGGACGGGGCCGCTTGCGACTGGCCAGGTCTGACTTCACGGAACCGCTGCCCCCCCGCAGGTGAACCACATGGGCTTGGGGAATGTGGCGAATTTTCCAGCCCGCCTGACGAGCCCGCCGACAAAAATCAATATCGTCGTAGTACATAAAATAACCGTCATCCATGAGGCCAATTTGTTCAATTACCGATCGTCGGATGAGGACACAGGCAAAACTTGTCCATTGGGGCTCAAAGGAGTGGTCGGTCACGGGGATGGGCACATCAAAGGATTGCAATAGTTTAGTGACTACACTGGTGCGGGCCGCATCAATAATTTCACTGAGGGGAGAATGATCCCGAAAACAACTAATTTGGGGGGGTGGCATCGGGCCACTCTAAACGAGGGCTGAATAGGCCTGCTTCTGGATATTGATCGAGGGCTAAGCCTAAGGTTTGAATCGCGCCAGGACGGACGATCGTATCGCTGTTGAGCAGAAGATAATTTTCCGCATCAATGGCTTGGATGCCCAGGTTATTTCCGGCAGAAAACCCCCCATTTACATCGGACGGTAAAAGCCTTGCCCAGTCTTGCCAATGGTGATTCACGAT
>DALYGI010000385.1:1742-4132 GCA_031971595.1 Prochlorotrichaceae cyanobacterium CTOTU29312 | reverse complement strand
AACCTCATGCCGAAGGATAGGCAAGATCTCCAAACGGGGCTTTATACCGCCCTGGAACGACTGTTGATCCAAGGCTTTGCTCCGGGAACTCCCCCCCAGATCATGGAACAAGCCATTCGGCTTCAGGTGAGTTTAACCGTTCCCCCCGCCGCCGACCCCCTGGGGGTTGCCCTCTTGCAACGGGTACTCCAGCCCAATTTAACCCCGGATCCAGAGGCGACTAAAGCCCAGGCAGAGCAGGCCGCCGAAGCGGTTCAGCCGGTGATGGTGAATATCAATGCCGGGGAGATCATTGTCAATGCCGGAGAAACCATTACCCAGTCCCAGTTTGTCCTGTTGGATTACTTTGACCGGAGCGAACGTAGTCCCAATTGGGTCGGTTTAGGGGCCTATGCTGGGGGCGTGTTGGCCGCCGTGGGTCTCTTTTGGATCACTGTCCAACGCATTCCCTTCCGGCTCACCCGCCGCGATTATTTCCTGATTCTGCTCCTCGTCCTCAGTACCCCGGCCCTGGTGCTTCTCCAAATCCCCTCCACCACCCTGCCGGCCCAGGGGATTCTGATCGGGACTTTTTATGGCCCCACCCTGGGAACCATCACCATCCTCCTCCAGGGGATTTTCTTACCCCTAGGCTTAAAAATTGAGGTGGATCTGCTCTTATCTAATCTGGCGGGGGGCTTGGTTGCGGCCATTGTGGCCCATCGTCTGCAATCCAGGGAAGAAATGGCCTTTCTGGGGGCGGGGGTTGGCTTAGCCCAGGGGCTAGTTCATCTCCTATCGAGCTTGGTGTTAAGTTCCGCTGCGGGTCAGGTTTGGTATTCCCTGGCGCGGATTGCGGCCTGGCATAGTATGGAAGGCATTGCCTGGTGCATTATTGCCCTGGGGCTGAGTCCTTATTTAGAGCATCTGTTTGATTTAATTACCCCCATCCGACTCTCGGAATTGTCCAATCCGAACCGTCTGCTGCTCCAACGCCTGGCCACCTGCACCCCTGGGACGTTTCAGCATACGTTATTTGTGGCGAGTTTAGCGGAAGCGGCGGCCCGTACCCTCAAGTGCAATGTGGAACTGGTGAGGGCGGGGACGTTGTACCATGATGTGGGCAAAATGCACGATCCCCTCGGCTTTATTGAAAATCAGATGGGGGGCCCCAATAAACATGATGAAATACAGGATCCGTGGAAGAGTGCCGAAATTATTCGCAAACACGTTACCGAAGGGCTGATTCTGGCTAAAAAGTCTCGTTTGCCCCGTGCCCTCCAGGCCTTCATTCCCGAACATCAGGGCACCATGCTCATTTCCTATTTCTATCACCAGGCCCAGCAACTGGCCAAAGCCGAGCCCGATCGTTATGAGGTGAAGGAAGCGGATTTTCGGTATCCTGGCCCCATTCCCCAATCGCGGGAGACGGGCATTGTCATGCTGGCGGATTCCTGTGAAGCGGCCCTGCGATCCCTTAAGGAGGCCACAGGGGAAGAAGCCCTCAACATGGTCACTAAAATTATTCGATCCCGTTGGCAAGAGGATCAACTGGTGGATTCGGGCTTAAAACGGGAAGAAATGGAGACGATCGCCAGGGTATTTGTGGAGGTGTGGCAGCAGTTTCACCATCGCCGCATTCCCTATCCCAGCACGAGCTTTGCCCCCAAGGTAGAGCCCTCCTACCGGATTCCGCTCAATTCTTAGCCCCCCCCAAAAACCTTAGGGACAATATTAGGGATAACAGGAAAGACAAAAATTGGGGCGAAAAACTTGTATAAATCGGTAGGGTTCGCTATAGTAAAGAACCTGGAAGTTCATGCTTCCCCACGGGGAGAGGTGGCCGAGCGGTTGAAGGCGCAGCACTGGAAATGCTGTTTAGGGGTAACTCTAACGAGGGTTCGAATCCCTCCCTCTCCGTTTTTTAACGGAGTTCATCAAGACACCGAAGGAACGCCTTTGTGTTCTCTGTGCCTCTGTGGTTTAATCCTGAACTATCGAACTCACGTTAACAGGGGTTAAACTTGCATATTGTTATCGGGTTTCCATCGTCTCAGGTTAGCTTTAAGGACAAAACGATCGCCATTACCGGAGCCTCTGGAACCCTAGGACGATCGCTTTTGCGCGTGTTCCATGGCCAAGGAGCCCGACTCATTGCCCTCAGTTCTGGTCAGGAGGCGGTGAAATTGCCCGATGTGCCCGACGAGGCGATCCGCACGGTGTTCTGGAAAATCGGTGAAGAATCCCTGCTCGATCCCCTCTGGGCAGAGGTAGATATTTTAGTGCTGAACCACGGCATCAATGTCCACGGCGATCGGTCTACGGAAGCCCTAAACCGCTCCTATGAAGTCAATACCTTTTCCCACTGGCGCTTACTCAATCATTTCTTAGCGGTGAATGGGTCTGCCCCC
>DALYGI010000385.1:0-1642 GCA_031971595.1 Prochlorotrichaceae cyanobacterium CTOTU29312 | reverse complement strand
AACCCCGCCTTTAGCCCCCTCTACGAACTCAGTAAGCGCACCCTAGGGGATTGGCTCACCCTCAAACGCCTAGATTCCCCCTGTATCCTCCGCAAACTCATTTTGGGACCATTCCGCAGTGCCCTTAACCCCGTGGGGATTATGGATGCGGATCGGGTGGCCCAGCAAATTGTGACCCTGGCCCAGCGGGATGTACGGAATATCATTGTGACCATTAATCCCCTCACGCCGTTGCTCTTTCCCCTGCGGGAAGCCTTGGTCAGCCAATATTTTCGCTGGTTTACCCGTGCCTAATCCCGGATTAACGTTAGGATAAAAGACTGTCGTTGTCTCCTTCCTCGTCCCATCATGGTTACTGGTCAATCTTCTAGTCAACTTGCTAGCCAACTTTCCGGTCAACATTACCTAGCCTTTGCCGCTGAAAGCGATTCTCCCAATCAACGCCTTGTGCCCCTAACTGCCCAAGTCAATGCCCATCAACACTTAGAAATTGGGGGCATGGATATTAAGGATTTAGTGACTCAATTTGGTACGCCCCTGTATATTTTAGATGAGCAATCTCTGCGTACCGCCTGCCGTCAATATCGGGATAGTTTTCAACGGTATTACCCCGGAGACTCCTTAGTTATTTACGCCTCCAAAGCTTGGAACTGTCTAGCCATCTGTGCGATCGTTGCCCAGGAGGGTTTGGGAATTGATGTGGTGTCTGGGGGAGAGTTATACACGGCCCTTCAGGCGGGAATGCCCAGCGATCGGATTTATTTTCACGGCAATAATAAAAGCGTAGCGGAGTTGACCTTGGCGGTGGAAGCCCCCGGCTCCACGATCGTGGTGGACAATTGGCTAGAACTGGAAACCCTGGGGGAACTGGTTCAAAACCGATCCCTAGCGCAACCCCAACGGGTGATGATTCGGTTTACACCGGGGATTGAGTGCCACACCCATGAGTATATTCGCACGGGACAAATCGACAGTAAATTTGGCTTCTCCCCAGAACAATTGCCCACAGTATTCCGCCACTTCCAAGACTGCCCCCAACTTGAATGTGTAGGCCTTCATGCCCATATTGGCTCCCAAATTTTTGAACTCCAGCCCCACCAAGATTTAACCAGTGTTTTAGTGCAAGCCTTTCAGGATGCCCAAGCCGCAGGGCTAAAGGTCTCAGAAGTTAATGTCGGGGGTGGTTTAGGCATTCGCTACACAGAGTCCGATGATCCCCCCAGCATTGCCCAATGGGCAGAAAAGGTCTGCACCGCCCTCGTGGCTGCCTGTGATGCCCAAGGGTTAGCCTATCCCCGCCTCATTTGTGAACCGGGCCGATCGCTGGTGGGTAGCAGTTGTGTAACCGCCTATACCGTGGGCAGCAGTAAGGAAATCCCAGGCTTAAAGCGCTACATCACCGTGGATGGAGGAATGTCCGACAATCCCCGCCCCATTACCTACCAATCCCTCTATCGGGCTGTGGTGGGTAACCGCATGGGGGATCCCTGTGACCAAACCGTGACGATCGCCGGGAAACACTGCGAATCCGGGGACATTCTCATCCATACCGCCCAACTGCCCGCCACGGAGCCGGGGGATATTGTGGTGGTTTTAGCCACGGGTGCTTATAACTACAGTATGTCTTCCAACTATAATCGCC
>DALYGI010000384.1:0-4136 GCA_031971595.1 Prochlorotrichaceae cyanobacterium CTOTU29312 | reverse complement strand
ATCGATCGCGGTTGGGGGGATCGCTTTGGTTCCATTTGGCGAGTTCTCCTAGGCTGTAGGAGTAGGGGGGCAGGTGGGCTTCGGCAATCATGCGATCTAGTCGGGGGATGAGGGATAGCCACGATCGCTCTTGGGCTAGGGTTTTGATGGCTTCTAGGGTTGGGGGATGATGGAGGGAGCCGAGCCAGAGGGGGCCAGAGAGGGTGAGGGGATGGGGTGGGGTATGATCGGGGCAATGGGTTCGGCCCAGTTTGCGCCAGGGAATGACTTGATAACTGCCGCAGCTATGGCAATAGCCTAAAAACCCATACCGATCGCTCCAGGTTCCGGTGAGGTGGGGAATTTGCTGGACGAGGAGCCGATAGGTTTGGCCGGTAAAGGTGGCAAAAATAGGGTGTAGGGTGATGCCCCACTGTTGGGCGGCGGCGGCCAGGCTGCCTAAGACAATCCGCATGCCCTGTTCTTGGGTGCAGGGAAACGATCGGCCATAGGTGCCATAGCGTTCTAAGCAGCGATCGGGGTTTTGACCACCCAGAATTTGGCCATCCGTTGCTGTCCAATAGAGGAGCCCGTGGGGGGCGAGGGCGGGCCAGAGGCGGGGTAAGTGCCGAAAGGCTTGGCCAAAGCCATCCACATCTACTAGATCGTAAACTTCTTGATGGTAGGCACAGTGGTTAAATAGGGTCTGGGCATTGAGGGTGGTGACCCGATAGGTGCCAGGGGGGAGATGGCGTTGTAAGTTTTCCCCTAAAAGCTGGGCAATTTCAGGGTTGGCATCATTGGCCCAGAGCCAGTCTGCTTGGGCTTCTAAGCCATAGCGTAAGCTCCGAATCCCGGAAGCGCTCATGGGTTCTAAAACCCGTAACTGTCCCCACTGGTGCCGATAAACGATCGCCGCTAACACCCCTAAATCCCGAATGTAGCGCATCTGAGGGCGGTAAAAGGCTGAGCCAGTCTTAAACTCAAGGACATCTTCAGGGTGGGGATGGGGATCTGGGGGGTGCGCCATGGGGATCGGTTTGAGTTTTGAGATAAGATACTCCTTTTTTCCGGGAGCCTGCTTTCACCTCATCCGATCGAGATCAACCCCATGGGAGAAGAGGATATTTTATCGCCCGCTTGGTTTCAGGATCCCTCGCCGGTCATTGCTCCGGCCCTCTTGGGCTGTACCCTGGTGCGGCAGTTAGCCAGTGGGGAGCGGCTGCGGGGGCGCATTGTGGAAACGGAAGCCTATGCACCGGGAGATCCGGCCTGTCATGCCTATCGTAAGCGGACGGAACGTAATGGGGCAATGTTTGCGGCGGGGGGACACAGCTATGTCTATTTAATTTATGGGATGTATCACTGTTTTAATGTGGTCACAGATGCGGAGGGGGTGGGCAGTGCGGTTTTAATTCGGGCGCTGGAACTGGATCCCCATCCGATTTTAGAGCAGGGGTTAACCCCCACAGAGCCTCGTCGCTCCCCTCGTTCTCGCTGGCATCGGTTAGCTGCGGGGCCTGGCAAACTCTGTCGAGCATTGGCGATCGATCGCTCCCTCAACGATCGGCCCCTGGTCCCGGAATCGGGGTTATGGATTGAGCGCCGGACTCCAGAGGTAGATGAGGCGATCGGAGCGGGGGAAATGCCGATCGTCCAAACCACGCGCATTGGTCTATCCCAAGGGCAAGAGTACCCCTGGCGCTGGTATCTTCAGCAATCTCCTGCGGTATCCAAGCCCTGAGGTCAGATCATCAAGTCCGTTTTTGAGCTTTTTCTAGATTCCGGCAGTCTGTACAATTAATGCTAGAATAATGCTGAAATTAAATTACATTACATTGCTCAACCTATATTCTAGGAAGATTCAACGCTAATGAGTGAAAATTCAGATATAAGTATAAACCTAAATATGATAGATACAAATACAATAAATACAAGTTTAGATGAAAAATCGCTAGTCGTGCGGACAGAGCGTGGTCTAACGATCGCTGGCACTAGAATCACTCTATACCAGATTATGGACTACGTTAATGCAGATTATCCTCGTCATTTCATCCGTCATCAGTTCTATTTAACGGATACTCAGTTTAATGCTGCAATGTCTTATATTGATGCCCACTTTGAAGAAGTAAAATCAGAGTATGAAATTGTACTGAAGCAAGCGGAAGAAATCCAGAATTATTGGCAAGAACAGAATAAAGAACGACTGGCTTATATTGCTCAATTACCACCAAAGCCAGAATACGCTTCCGCTTGGCAAAAACTACAATTGCGTAAAGCTAAACGGGCAGCGGCAAGCCAGTGATTTTTCTGATCGATCACAATATTGAAGGACAATCCTTAATGCTGTTTGGAAGTATTACTTCGGAAGGATGGCTTGAAACGGTACCCATTCGTTTTATTTCCTTTGAGGAAGTTGGGCTGCCCATTAATAGCAGTGACAGAGTGGTATGGCGCTTTGCACAAGATAATCAAATGATTTTGCTTACGGCAAATCGCAGTATGAAGGGTGAGGATTCTTTAGAACAGGTTATTCGAGAAGAATGTCTGCCCACCTCGTTGCCGGTTGTTACACTTGCAAATGTTGATCGGGTTGTTGAACGAAAATACCGAGAAGAATGTGTCGATCGCTTGATTGAAATTGCACTTTACATTGAAAACTATTTAGGGGTTAGTCGTCTGTTCATTCCCTAGGGTAAAATCATGAAGCTCATTTTGTACCCTTCTTTGCCCCATGCTTCCCGATGATGCTCTGTGGACTCAACTTTTAAACCATCTTCCCCAGTATCGGGCTTGGGTAGAGATTGACCTAGATGCGTTGGCGGAAAATGTACGGCAAATTCGCAGTCTTTTGGCACCGGGTACGGCTCTGTTGGCGGTGGTTAAAGCGGATGCCTATGGCCATGGAGCGGTGGCAATCGCAGAAACGGCCCTGAGGGCGGGGGCCACTTGTTTAGGGGTAGCCACGGTTTTAGAAGGGGTAGAACTTCGCCATGCTGGAATTCAGGCTCCGATTTTACTCCTGGGGGCTGCCAATGCCAAGGATGAGATCCAGGCAATCGTCCATTGGCGGATTCAACCTACCCTGTGTACGGTGTCCCAAGCTCAGGCCTTTGCCACGGTTTTACAGACCCAGATATCAGACCAGTCTACTGGCACCAATCCCCTGCCGGTTCACCTCAAGCTCGATACGGGAATGTCGCGGCTGGGGACTCCCTGGCAAGAAGCCCTAGACTTTGTGCAGGCCGTGTCTGGCTTGCCCGGTTTGCAGATTGCCAGTGTCTATTCCCATTTAGCCACCGCAGATGAGGCGGACTCCCCCACCCTTTGGCAACAACACGATCGCTTTGAGCAGGTTTTGACCACCCTGAAACAGGCTGATTTACTGCCTCCCTGCATTCATTTAGCCAACTCCGCCGCCACCTTAGTCAGCCCCACTCTCCATTACGATCTGGTACGGGTTGGACTATCCCTCTATGGGCTATACCCTGGCCCCCATCTCCACATTCCCCAGGTGCGTCTGCGCCCCGTCTTGTCCGTAAAGGCACGGGTAACCCAAGTCAAAACGATCGCAGCGGGTACGGGGGTGAGCTACGGACATCGCTTCATTGCCTCTCGGCCCACCCAGGTGGCAGTGGTGGCCATTGGCTACGCGGATGGGGTTTCTCGGCTGTTATCCAACCAACTCAAGGTAGGGGTTAGGGGAGAATGGGTGTCGCAAATTGGCTCCATTACCATGGATCAATTGATGTTAGATGTGACAGATTTGCCCCAGGTGACCCCTGGTGATGTGGTGACCCTGTTAGGGGAAACGGAGCAGGGATTCCTCCGGGCAGAAACGTGGGCCGCCCAGATGGGAACGATCGCCTGGGAAATTCTCTGTGGGTTTAAGCATCGGCTGCCCCGGATTTTGGTCAGCGATCGGCAGTGCCAAATTTGAAAAACCAGGGATAGAGCATAAAGCGGGACAGTTACAATACAGTTCTCTCCAGTCAAAATAGCTGGAATGCCCATCAATTTAGGCTTAGGTGGTTAGACCCTGAAACCCTTGTGGTTCAGAGTGTCCCGCCTTAAGTTGATACCCAAAAACCAAATTAAAAAACCACCTTCTTCGGGGAGTGGAAAAAGGTGGCTGAGAAGTGGGAAATCTAATTTTC
>DALYGI010000383.1:0-4170 GCA_031971595.1 Prochlorotrichaceae cyanobacterium CTOTU29312 | reverse complement strand
GGGAATAGGGAATGGGGAATAGGGAATGGGGAATAGGGAATGGGGAATGGGGAATAGGGAATGGGGAATAGTTACGGCGTGTGCAAGCTATGTGCCCAGAAATCGGGGATCTGAGTTGCACATCGCGTGAGTAGTTTCAAATTTGGTATTGAGAACCCCTAATCCCTAACTCAAAACTCAAAACTAACCCCTATTCCCTATTCCCTAAAACCTAACGTACACTTACAAACCGTTCTCTGGCAATCGTTCTTAGCTGCTCGATCGATTCTTTACGGGATACAGAGAGGGGAATGGTATTTTGGATTTGTTCTACTAATAACTCTGTTGTGGGCATTTGTTTGAGGTATAGGGCTTTATACAGTGCGGTGACGATCGCTTGTTCAATTTCCGCTCCGCTGAAGCCCTCTGTGGCGGTTACCAGTTGGGTTAAGTCAAATCGATCGAGGCTTTGTTTGCGCTGAGTGAGGTGAATTTTGAGAATATCTAGACGTTCCTGGGCTTCGGGTAGATCTACAAAGAAAATTTCATCGAAACGACCTTTTCTTAACAGTTCGGGCGGAATTTGTGAAATATCATTGGCCGTTGCAATGACAAATACTTCTTTGGTTTTCTCCTGCATCCAGGTCAGAAAGAAGCCAAATAACCGTCGGCTTAAACCTCCATCCGCACTGCCATCACTACTGCCCAATCCCTTCTCAATTTCATCAATCCATAAAATCGAAGGAGACATGGACTCTGCCACCTGCACCGCCTGACGAAAGTTTTTCTCCGATTCCCCCACAAACTTGTCATATAAACGCCCGGCATCTAACTTCAGTAAGGGCATTTTCCAGACCTTTGCAATCACCTTTGCGGCCAAGGATTTACCGCAGCCCTGAATGCCTACAATTAAGACCCCTTTGGGTGCTTGCAAATTCCACGCCTTTGCCTGGGGGCTAAACCCCATTTGAACTTGATTGAGCCAATTTTTTAGCCCCAAAAATCCTCCTAAATTAGTCTGAATTTCGTCCGCTGGAAAATATTCCACGATGCTTTCTTTGCGAATAACCTGGGTTTTTCGATGCACAATGCGCCGCACATCCTCAAGGGTCAATTGTCCATCCTCAAAGGTTACATATCCTAAAACTTGGCGAGCCTGCCGTTGGGTCATGCCCCGCAATGCCCGCACTAAAATATGATACTGATCGGGATTAACTTCTACCTGCACCCGACGATCGCATTTTAATTGTTTCACTACGTCCCGCACCAGTTCCAATAATTCATCGTCCTCCGGCAAACCTAGATCTAAATAGATGGCAGAGGTTTGAAGTTCTGGGGGCAATTCTAATTTTTCACCGGTCAAAACGATCGCGGAACGGAGATCGGAAAAATCCTGTGCCAATTCTCGAAATTTCCGAATCAGTATTGGCTCATCTAACTGACGATTAAAATCCTTAAGCCAGAACACCCCCTTCTGATTGGTTTCCCGTAAAAAAGTCATGAGATCCCCCGCCGTTTGAGTCTTTTCAAAAGCCGCTGGTTTCACACTTCCCCTAGGGGCATACTCATTCACCCAAGGGCCATCCGCACTCCCCGGCGATCGGGTTAAGCCTTGGGTAACAGACCATTCAAACAATTGAATCCGCATTCGCCGCACTGCAATTTGGAGCAAATTCCGTACCCGATCCTCTTCACTGGTTTCGATCACAATCAAAGGATGAAAGGAATCCACAAGAGCCTGAAGTTCTTGAACCTGTTGATCTAAAGACATGGGAGCACTGGCCAATCAAAGAAGGTTTTTAACACGGTACCACGGGACAATGGCTCAGAGGTTTTGTAGGAGCATCTTACGGTATTCTAAAAGAGCAGCATTTTGGCGGTGTTTCATGCAGTCCCCCTCTCCTTTCAAACTCCTTAAGTCCTTCAGTCTCAACTCCTGCCGAGGTTTCATTCCCTGCCTTCTGGGGATCCTCGGAGCCTTAGTCATCACCTTAAACTGGAACATTGCCCCCGCCCAAGCCACCAGTGTGTACGCGATCCCGCAGGTCACCCCCGGCGATGCCACCTGGATTGTGGATCAGGCAGAGGTCTTGAGTCGGCTCACCCAAAACGAGCTACAGGAGAAACTAGCGGATCTAGCGGAACAAACCGGTATTGAACTGCGCCTCGTCACTTTCCGCCGTTTAGATTACGGCGACACGATTCAAACCTTTGTGGATAAACTATTTGCCGCCTGGTTTGCCAACTCCGATCGCCAGGCCGATGAAGTGGTTTTTGCCCTAGATGTCCAGACCAATTACGGCAGCTTACACTTCGGCGACACCGCCGCCACCTTAATAGATGAAGAAACGATCGCCAGTATTTTAGACGAAACCCTCGTGGCCCCCCTCCGGGACGGCAACCGTTACAACCAAGCCCTCCTAGACATCACCGATCGCCTAGGGGCCATCCTCAAAGGTGAACCCGATCCCGGCCCCCCTCAAATAGCCGCCAACTTCCAAGTGGAGCGCACCTTCGCCAGCCCCGAAGAAACCAAATCCAGCAACGCCACCACGATCGTTATTGTTTTATTAATCATCGCAACGATCGTCCCCATGCTCACCTATTTTGCCTATGTCCGCTAGGGAAACAGAAGAGGAAAGAAGAAAAACGGAAGAAGAAAGACGGAAGAGGAAAGAACGAAGTTCAAAGACGTTAAGGCTCTTCCCTGTTCCAAAAGGGTCGGGAAAACCGGCCCCTGCGACTCCCTAACTCAACATTCAAAACTCAAAACTCAACACTTAAAACTAAACGATGGCCTATAAACTTCTCTTTGTCTGCCTCGGCAACATCTGTCGATCGCCCTCCGCTGAAAATATTATGCGTCACCTGATCCAGCAGGCGGGGCTAGAAAAAAATATCCTCTGTGATTCTGCGGGAACAGCGGCCTATCACACTGGGGAACCCCCCGATCGGCGGATGGCCGCAGCGGCCGCTAAAGAAGGGATTACCCTGGTGGGTCAAGCCCGCAAATTTACCCCTCAGGATTTTGAGGATTTTGACCTCATTCTGGCCATGGATCGGGAAAATTACCGAGATATTCTGGCTCAGGATCCCCAAGGGGAATACCGGCATAAGGTGAAAATGATGCTAGACTTTCGCCAAAATTACACCCTCACGGAAGTCCCCGATCCTTACTACGGCGGCAGTGATGGCTTTGATTATGTCATTGAACTGTTGATGGATGCCTGTCAAGGTTTATTGGACTTTTTGAAGGCAGAAGGGTATGGAATTTGAAGGTTCTGCAAATCCAGATGAAGATCTACAGTGGCTACAGGATTTTGTGGAACGTAGTCAGGAATATCTGTGGCTTAGTGAAGAGGGTTTGATTGATTTAGAGCAAGGCAATGACCAAGCGATTGATGGCATTTTACGATCGATCGTTTCAATTCGCACAGAAGCGGAAATGCTGGCGTTGGAAGAGATTAGTCAAGTCTCTCGTCACCTAGCGCGATTTCTGAAGATCATTCGGGATCAACACCTTCGTATTAATGCAGAGATTAATGCCCTGCTGCTGCAACTCTTAGATGTTCTAGCCAACCTCTTGGAGCAAAGTCTGACCTCCCCTAGGCTGGCAGATGCCTACTTACAGCAAACTCAGTTCAACCTCCATAAATTATTACCCGCCCTAGAAGCCTCCCTCGGTTTTCTGGTGCAGCCGATTCAAAACTTTTCGGAAATTCAGCAGATTTTTCCCTGGAATGATGCGGCTCAACGTGCGGCGGCCGACTATGGTAAACAGGTACAAACCACCATCGGGGGGGCTGATGTGGCCGTACCTCAAGTCATTTTACGACGTTTACCCCGCCTCTTAACCCATCTCATCAACAATGCGATCGCCCATGGGATTGAATTACCAGAAGAGCGTCAACAAAGGGGCAAAGATCCCGTGGGACGGCTGGCATTAACCGCCAGTGTGAAGGAGCCTTGGCTCTGGATTACCTTTGAGGATGATGGGGCCGGTATTGCTGTAGATCGGGTTAAAGCCAAAGCGATCGATAAAGGTCTGATCTCCCAGACAGAAGCCACCGCGCTAACCGATGCCCAAGTGTATGAGTTTCTCTTTCATCCTGATTTCAGCACCAAAGATATTCGGGATATGGTACTCCCCAATGTCAAGACAGAAAAAGAGTGAATTTAAGAAGTAATCTC
>DALYGI010000382.1:0-4171 GCA_031971595.1 Prochlorotrichaceae cyanobacterium CTOTU29312 | reverse complement strand
CTTTTTCTGTGGAAAACTCAGGGTAAATCTGTGGAAAAACCTGTGTAAAACTCGGCAAAATCTGTGGAAAACTTTTGTAGTTCATTTGACCTGTGGAAAACTCAGGGGGTTTTTCCACAGGTTTTCCACAGGGGCAATGTGCCTCTAAGCTTTACAGGATAAGGGTTTTAAAACTTTTTCCACAGTTTCCACAGGCCCTACTACTACTGTATTTAAATTTAAAAAAGAAGATAGAAGTAATAAGGTTAATCCAGGCTTAATCAAAAATCAGAGCTAGAGAAAAGCGATCGGGGATAGTCCAAACGGATGTTCTCAACTGGCAATGCCAAAGTTAGAAAGTTACAAACGCTAAAGTTGGAAACGATCGTGGTGGATGAGATCCGCCGAGTAGTGTTAAAATCCATGAGCTTTAAATTTCCGGGCAATTCCTGGGGGGCTTGTGGATGAAACTGGTCTGTAACCAAACTGATCTCAGTACCAACCTGTCGTTAGTGGGCCGGGCTGTACCTTCTCGCCCTACCCATCCCGTGCTAGCGAATATTCTCCTCACCGCTGATGCGGGAACCCAGCGGGTTAGCTTAACGGGCTTTGATCTGAGCTTGGGGATTCAGACTTCTTTCCCCTCAAACATTGAAACCAGTGGGGCTATTACCCTGCCCTCCAAGCTCTTAACGGACATTGTGACCCGCCTCTCCTCGGATACGGACATTACGCTGATCCTGGAAGACGAGGGCATGGTCAACTTGATGACCGGATCGGGACAGTACAAGGTGCGGGGCATGGATGCCACGGAGTTTCCCCAACTCCCCTTGGTGGAATCTGGAGAAGCGGCTCGGTTGTCGGTGGAAGCGTTGGTGGAAGGGCTGCGGGGAACCCTTTTTGCCACCAGTTCTGATGAAACCAAGCAGGTCTTAACCGGTGTCCATTTGCGGGTGCAGCCGGAGGGCTTGGAATTTGCCGCTACAGACGGTCATCGCTTGGCGGTGGTCAGTACGGTCAACCCGGAGGGAGAAGCGGGCTTAAATTCGGGTATAGAAGCCTTTGAGGTCACAATTCCGGGGCGGGCCCTGCGGGATTTGGAGCGGATGGTCACGGCCCGCAATACGGAGGATTCGATCGCTTTGTATTTTGACCAAGGGCAAACGGTGTTTCAGTGGGGGGATCAATACCTCACCAGCCGCACCTTGGAGGGGCAATATCCCAATTATCAGCAGCTTATTCCTCGGCAATTTGAGCGCCAAGTTAGCCTCGATCGGAAGTTATTGGTTTCTGCTTTGGAGCGTATTGCTGTCTTAGCTGATCAGAAAAATAATGTGGTGAAACTGACCTTTAGCCAAGAGCAACAGAGGGTTACTTTGTCTGTGGAAGCTCAGGATGTGGGCAGTGGTCAGGAGTCGTTACCGGCTCAAATTTCCGGTGATAGTTTAGAAATTGCTTTTAACGTCAAATACTTGATGGATGGTCTCAAAGCTTTGCCCTCTTCAGAAATTCAAATTCAGTTAAATACAGCCACCAGTCCGGTGATTTTAACCCCCCTAGGGGAACTGAAAATGACCTATTTGGTGATGCCGGTTCAGATTCGATCGTAACCGGTTTGGTTACCAGAACCCCCAGAACCCTGAAAGTTGATGGTAGATGGTAGTGGATGATTCTATCCGTCCCTGAGTTAGTCCTAAAGGACAGGCTGATTTAGATGTGCCAGGGCTAGCTCAAGGCTATCAAGATCCAGATCAAAATCATCCAAGGAGTAAGCCAAGAAAGGTTTGGTGAAGTCGTAGGCCGCCTGAATCTGTTTAGGTTCCAGTCTTCCCCGTACTCCTACCCACCGAGCCCCAATTTGATGGGCCACTCCCCGATAAAATTTGGTCATGTGGCCAGGGGACAGAATTTCTAATAGTTTTAAAGGCGATCGGTCTGCGGGACGGTAAAGCAAAGGCCCCATGCCCGCGCCATGAATGGCCACAATATCCGTAGCATGGATAAATAGCGCGAGTTGCTGTTGTACGGTCAAATTTTCTGCATACAATTTCTGGAAGCCATATTTGGCCAAGTATTGCTCCACCATTGCTTCATTTTTTAATCGGCGGGTATCTCGACGGGATAGAAAGACCTTTTGGGGGAGTGGTTTAGGAAGTTGATCCGAGTTTTGTAAAAGCTGTTGATAGGCTGGGGTTTCAGCAATCAACTGTTGGATTAAGCCGGGGGCAGCAGTACGCAAACACTGAAAAGGGGTAATCTCAAACTCTACAAACTTCCCTCGAATATCCCTGTCAGTTGTCATGATCTGTAAACCAAAAAATTGGTAGAGATTGCGAATATAAGTCGGAATATTTTTGCTGAGGATAAAGAGAGGAGAACGATCGTGAAAAATATCCTTTAATTCGTGCTGAATCAGAAAGGAAAGCGGAATATGGGAATGTAAAGAATGAGCCCAATTGCTGGGGGAGTGACAGCGAAAATCGACTAAAACTAGATCTTCTATGGACTGTGGTTCAAGACCTGTTTTAAGATTGGCCAGCAAACGTCTGCGTTGAGAAACATCCTTTGAACAAGAAACAGTGACCTCAGGGGTAAAACTCAACCGGATTTCACCGGTCTGTAACTCAAACGCTGGCAGGCGTATTTCTTCCACTGCTGGGGTAAAGCGATCCATGAAATAAGACTTGGCCCCAAATAAAACATCTGCCTGTGCTTGAAACGGAGTGCTTTTAAAAACGACTTCCATTGAAAGTTCCTCCAAAGCGTGAGATGGGTTGCTATTTTCTTGAGCATATAAGACGGGCATTTGATTTCCCGTTTACGTTTTGTATAACTTTTTTGCATAACTTTTTTGTATAACTTCTAGCGACCTGATTTTGTTTTGGTCTTGCGATTTTTGGTTTTGCCAGCCGTCTGCTTCGATTTTCCCGGTTGAAGCTTTTTCGGAACTGGCTTTTTCGGAACTGACTTTTTCAGAACTGGCTTTTTAGCCGTTACCGAAGGTTTACGCTCCGAAGATTGTACTTTGAGGGATTCGGGGGGCTGCAAACACAATCCCGATAAACCGCCACTAATGAGCGGGAAAATTGGATTATACATATTGTTGATCACGGAGTCCAACATAAAAAGAACTAAACAGGTCGCTAGGGCTGCGGCGGGGGCGACTTTGGGATGGAGCCAGAGCTTGGCGGGGTAGCGAAATAGGGCAAATACTGTGGCGGGTAACAGTAAACCCAGGGTTAGGTTTAGCAGTCCAAAAGCGCCTCGAATGCCAAAGGCAATAATCCAAAGGCTATCGGTTACGGAAACATCCACAATTTCCCCAATCCAGTTTTCTTCATAGACCCGATTACGGTTCCATCCGGCCCAACCAAACCAAAATTTTTCCCTGGCTTTTTCCGCTAAAATTTCCTCATTGAACCAACGAAATCCCAAGGATTGAACCCGATCGGGATTGGTATATTGACTCAGAAAAGCTAAAATATCATCCCCATGAAATTGTCCGGTGACATTCATATATAGGAACCAGGCAATAATATAGACTAAAATTAAGAAGGGTAAATTGAGTTTTAAGTACTTTGCCGTATAGAGAATAATTAAGCCATAAAAAAAATAGCCATAAGCCCCCGTCGATCGACACCAGATCACCGTGAAAATTAAAACTGGAATGAGGGATTTCAGCTTATAGTTCCAAACTTGGGTAAAGGTCTTAGACTCGGAAAGCCACAGGGTAATTAGGGCAACGGTCATCATCCACATCCCCACCATTAAGCCATGTTGCATAAACACATTAGGGCGAAATCCCCCATAGCGCACCGCCTGACTAATGCCGGAGGGATGGGCATAATAGCCATAAACAATCAGGTGCAAATTGGGACTCATGCGACCTTCCCAGAGGCAGAGGGGCACATAAATTAAGCCCCCTTTGATCATCCCCTCTGCTAATTGTTTAAGAGAATTGAGGCGATTAAAATACAACTTTCCTAACAGATAGGGTAAGCCCCAGACCACGGTTTGGGTGATCGATTCATTCACCCCGTCATAGGCTCCTAAGTCATTGGTCACGGAGGATAAAAAGGGGCAAATACACCAAAATAGCATGGGCAGATCTAGCCATTCCACCCGGAATTTTTTGAGGTGTTCTAAATCATGCAAACTAAGCCCCACCACAATGCCGTAACAGGTGGCCACC
>DALYGI010000381.1:0-4173 GCA_031971595.1 Prochlorotrichaceae cyanobacterium CTOTU29312 | reverse complement strand
AGTTGGGTTACCTGATAGTCAAAATGGGCAAACATTCGCTTCACTTGGTGATAGCGCCCTTCCCACAGGCTGAGCCGCGCTCCATACTCCGATTCGATCGTGAGGGTGGCGGGTTGACAGGGTTTATCTTCGCCACTGAGTAACAAATCTCCCTGGGCAAAGACCTCAATTAAATCCGCTGTTAAAGGTCGATCGACCTGCACCTGATAAACCTTTTCCACTTTGGCTTTGGGGGAGGTCATGCGATGAACAAAGGCCCCGGAGTCGGTCAGCAACAATAGTCCCGTGGTGTCTTTGTCCAAGCGGCCCACACTCAGGGGTTGGGGATCCCGATCGAGCCATTGGGAGGGCAGAAAGTCAAATACCCTCAGCCCATCTTGCAGGCAGTGGGAACAAACGTAGCCCGCCGGTTTATGGAGCATGACCACATATCCCCCTGGATAGTCGATGGGGGCTCCATCCACCAGTAGATCTAAGGGGTCGGCTTTGTCCTTGGCTTGGTGCAACACCTCCCCAGCGATCGTGGTGACTCTACCCTTTCTTAGCCACTTGGGGACTTCTTTGCGGGTGCAGTAGCCATAACGAGAGAGCAGGTAGTCAAGACGACGGAGTTTCATGGTTGCATGGACAGGACGGGAGGGCTTCGCTAGATTTCGGTTGCTGCCGTGATCGGGTTAGACCGCTAGCTCCATCTAGAAACCAGCGGTCTAAGTTTTTTTAACCCAGCACTGCTTTGGCGGTGGCCACAACGTTTTCTACGGTGAAGCCGTATTCTTTCATGACCTTATCCCCAGGAGCGGAAGCCCCAAAGGTATCCACCGCAATGATCGCCCCTTCGGAACCTGCGTACCGACACCAACCCATGCTGGAGCCTGCTTCGACGGCTACGCGCTTGGTAACGGCTTTGGGCAGGACAGATTCTTTATAGGCGGCATCTTGCTCTTCAAAAAGTTCCCAACAGGGCATGGAAACTACTCGAACTTTGGTATCGCCCAGTTCTGCCGCTGCTTTGATACAGAGGGGAACTTCGCTACCAGTACCAATCAAAATCAGGTCGGGGGTGCCTTCGCAGTCTTGCACCACATAGGCACCTTGGGCCACTGCCTCGATGGAACTGCCGGGGAGGTTCGGGAGGTTCTGGCGGGAGAAGGCCATCAGGGTGGGACGTTTGTGGTTTTCGATCGCTACTTTGTAAGCACCAGAGGTTTCATTGCCATCCGCAGGGCGGATCACCAGCAGGTTGGGAATCACCCGCAAGGAGGCGATCGTTTCCACGGGTTGGTGGGTGGGGCCGTCTTCCCCTAAGCCAATGGAGTCGTGGGTCATGACGTAAACGACTCCCACCTGGGAGAGGGCGGACAGGCGGATGGCGGCTCTCATGTAGTCGGCAAAGACCAGGAAGGTGGCGCAGTAGGGAATTAAGCCGGAGTTGTGCAGGGCAATGCCGTTACAGATGGCTCCCATGGCGTGTTCCCGTACCCCAAAGTGGAGGTTGCGGTTTTGGTATTGACCCTTTTGGAAGTCCCCTTCGCCGTGAATTTCCGTGAGGTTGGAGTGGGTCAGGTCAGCGGAGCCGCCAATAAATTCTGGTAAGACCTTGGCTAAGGCATTGATGGTCATTTCCGAATTTTTGCGGGTAGCCAGGGCCTTATCTTCTGGGGTGTACTTCGGCAGCGCATCCGCCCAGTTGGCCGGTAGTTGACCCGACAGCATGCGCTCAAATTGTGCGGCTTCCGTGGGGTATTGGCTGCGATAGGTGGCTAGGGTTTGTTGCCATTCCGCTTCTAAGCTAGCTCCCCGATCCACGGCTTTACGGAAGTGGCTGAGGACATCGGCGGGAATATCAAAGGGTTCATGGTTCCAACACAGGGCTTCGCGGGTGAGTTTAATTTCCGCATCTCCCAAGGCTGCCCCGTGAACTCCGGCGGTGTTGGCTTTGTTGGGGGAACCATAGCCGATCGTGGTGGTGACTTTAAGGAGGCTAGGACGATCGGTGACACTCTTGGCTTCTGCGATCGCTTTGTCGATGGCATCCAGATCGGTGTTGCCATTTTCAACGTGGATGACGTGCCAACCGTAGGCTTCAAACCGCTTACCCACATCTTCCGTAAAGGCAATATCCGTAGAGCCATCAATGGAAATATGGTTATCGTCGTAGAGGGCAATCAGCTTACCTAAACCCAGGTGTCCTGCTAGGGAACAGGCTTCACCGGACACCCCTTCCATGTTGCAACCATCCCCCAGGATCACGTAGGTGTAATGATCCACCAGGGTGCAGCCCGGCTTATTGAACTTAGCGGCCAGGTGAGCTTCGGCCATGGCTAATCCAACCCCATTGGCAATCCCTTGACCGAGGGGGCCTGTGGTCACTTCAACCCCGGCGGTTTCAAAGTTTTCTGGGTGTCCTGGGGTGCGGGAGCCCCACTGCCGGAATTGCTTCAGATCATCCATTGTCACGCTATCGTAGCCCGTGAGGTGGAGCAGGGCATACTGGAGCATACAGCCGTGACCCGCCGACAGCACAAACCGATCGCGGTTAAACCACCGGGGATTTTTGGGGTTGAAGCGCATAAAGCGATCCCACAGCACAAACGCCATGGGTGCAGCCCCCATGGGCAAACCGGGGTGACCGGACTTGGCTTTTTCCACCGCATCGATCGCTAAAAATCGAATAGCATTAATACAAAGTTCATCCAAGGACTGGGTTGCAACAACCATAGTGTCTACCTAACCAATAAAATTGCGTGAGTTCAGGCGAGCGGATCAGACCGAAGCCTATGCTATGCCCATGTTCCCTCATGGGGGGATCTCCACACAAGGGGGGCGGGGGGAAAGTTAGACCTTTGGGGGCGGAATTTTAGCTTTTGGGGATCAAGAGCCTAGGGCTAGGGTCAGGTTAAGGCCAAATTGCGGGTTCTGCGGCCATGGAACCTCAGGTCTGGATCCTCTGACTTCTGGATCCTCTGACTATGCAGCAGTTGAACAAATTCGGGCTTGAGCCTCAAAAATCTAGTTATTCTTGCTTGCTGAACTGGAAATTCAAATCTATAATGCTAAGCGAGTTTTAAAGCGATCGTTCCATTCGATCGTTTTTCAATTTCAGGCTTGCAATTGCAGATTTCAGATTTTAGATTTTAGATTTCAGACTTTAGATTTCAGACTTAGATTTAAAGTTTCAAAATTCATACTATCAGTGGACGATGCTTAACCCGTTAACAGAATTTGCTTACCAAGGCTTACAACAAACCAAGAATGCCTTTAGCTTGACCCATAAAAGTCTTGCTTATCAGTTATCTAACCTCTTAACCCTAGAGCCAAAATCCTCTGCTCCTGCCGCTCCTAAAGTTAGTCCAGAGGTCATTAATGTCGTTCAACAGGAATTAGAGAAATTATTAGCTGTGGATTGGCAAGAGGCCCAGACCGGGGTTTATCCGCTAGATTTATTGTTCCCGGACAATTGGCAAGAGACCTTATTAACCTATGCAAAAGTCTGGTTAGATTTGCCCACCACTTGGCAGCGGCGAAATAATGGAGAATATCAGACCTTTGCTCCCCAAGTCGATCGTTCCGTCTATCCTGCCTATTATCTCCAAAATTTTCATTATCAAACCGATGGATATTTAAGCGATCAGTCAGCGGAGTTGTACGATCTCCAAGTCGATTTATTATTTAACGGAGCCGCAGATGCCATGAGGCGGCGAATTTTAGCCCCCCTCAAGCAGGCTCTCTCTCACGGGTCTGCAAAGCCCCAAACCCTAAAAGTTTTGGACGTAGCTTGTGGCACAGGGCGAACCCTAAAATTTATTCGCTCCGCCTGTCCTGAAGTCTCTTTGTATGGCGTGGATTTGTCTGCTCCCTATCTTCGTAAAGCCAATCAAATGCTCTCCCCATTGCCCGGAGCCTTACCCCAACTCATACAGGCTAATGGGGAAGATTTACCCTATATCGATCGTTATTTCCATGCAGTGACCAGCGTATTTTTGTTTCATGAACTGCCCTATCCCGCTCGTCAACGGGTCATTAATGAATGTTTCCGAGTCTTAAAGCCAGGGGGAACCTTAATCCTGTGTGATTCAATCCAAAAAGGAGATATACCCACCATTACTCCCATGTTAAATTGGTTTCATCAAACCTTTCATGAACCCTATTATCAACATTATCTAGAGGATGATC
>DALYGI010000380.1:0-4173 GCA_031971595.1 Prochlorotrichaceae cyanobacterium CTOTU29312 | reverse complement strand
ACGGGACGTAACGGGAGGCTGGGGTAAAGGTTGGGATAAGCCTGGTTGGGGCAAACCCGGCTGGGGTAAAGGTTGGGATAAACCTGGTTGGGGTAAACCTGGCTGGGGTAAAGGTTGGGATAAGCCCGGTTGAGGTAAACCTGGTTGAGGTAAACCCGGCTGAGCATTGCCAGGGAAGGGCGTTGTGGGGGTATTGCCCACTTCCAAACGCAGAGCGGAGCCGGTGCTATCCGTGCGATAAGTCCAATTTTGTTGCCCATTGGTAACGGTCACCTGCCAGCCCGGAATTAAGACCTGGGCGCAGAATTCCCCGGGTTCCGCTAATCCTAGGCAACCATCGGGCCAGTTGCGAGGGGTGGCCGCGCTAATGCTAAACCGATTTACAGGTTGGTTTAAGCTACGGGCATGGCTTTGTAGTACCATACCGGCGATCGCAGGGGGAAGCTGTTGGGCTTGGGCAAAAAGTGGGGATTCGGCAACGATCGGGGCAACTGGCTGAATTTTAAGCGGGCCAGAGGCAGCAGGCCCTTGGGTTGTAGCCAGAAGCGCAACCACGACGGTAGACGGAAGCAGGAACCAAGAGCTAACCTTCATACAACCCTCTAAGCTACACGCTTACAGAATATAGCAGGATCAGTAAATTGACATAACGAAATTTACAGCTCGCCAGCAATTCTATATTCAAAACGAGGGCTGAGGGGCCAGGTTTCCTGAGTTGAACCTCCAAGGTCGAAACTTGAACCCCCAAAGGTCGAAACTTGAACTCCCAAGGGTCGAAACTTGAACTCCCAAGGGTCGAAACTTGAACCCCCAAGGTCGAAACTTGAACCCCAAAGGTCGAAACTTGAACTCCCAAGGGTCGAAACTTGAACCTCTAAGCACCGAAGGTTAAACCTCTAAGGCCGAAACTTGAACCTCCAAGAGGCTTGCCCTATTCCTGGTGATCTTGAATTTAGAAGTGCTGACAGATCACACGATTGCTGGGTTTCAGGAGTAGGATTTAGTTTCAGGAGCCGCTGGCACCATGGGGACACGTTATCAGTAGGGGCAATCCCCCCGTGGTTGCCCTGTGGTTGCGTTAAATGAGGTTTATACCGTCACGCTAGGGCGGGCACGGGGGCACCGCCCGTACAATTAGCTTAATTTAATAATGAGAATTGCTAATATATGATATTAAGCCCAGTAAGCACAATTTAAGATGCTCCAAAAGATACTCTCAAAAATCTCACTTTTTCAGTGGTCCCAATCCCGATCGGTTACGGGTCAGCCCCTCGTCCGGGCCGGTTCATTGTTGCGTTGGATGGCGGTGGTGTTAACCTTGGGGGGGCTTTGGAATTGTAGTTCTCCCTCTCCAGAACAGCCTAATTCGTCCCAGCAGGAACTAGAGTTTTGGACGATGCAGCTACAGCCCGATTTCACCGAGTATTTCAATCAGTTGATTGCTACTTTTGAGTCAGAAAATCCTAACCTGACGGTGCGCTGGGTTGATGTGCCCTGGAATGCCATGGAAAGCAAGATTTTAACGGCGGTATCTGCGGGGACAGCCCCGGATGTGGTGAATCTGAATCCTAAGTTTGCCTCCCAGTTAGCCAGCCGCAAGGCTTGGTTAGTGCTGGATCCCCTCATCGATCTCACCATCCGCGATCGTTACCTGCCTAAAATTTGGGAAGCCAGCACCCTCAAGACCGCCGAGGGAGGGCTAACCAGTTTTGGCGTTCCCTGGTATCTCACCAGTCGGGTCACCATCTACAACCAGTCTGTGCTAAAAGAAGCAGGGATTCCTCAGCCCCCTAAAACCTATGGGGAATTGGCTCAGGTGGCCCAGGAGATTAAAGCCAAAACCGGTAAGTACGCCTTTTTTGTAACCTTTGTGCCCACGGATTCAGCGGAGGTGTTGGAGTCCTTGGTGCAGATGGGGGTCACCCTTGTGGATGATCAGGGTAAAGCGGCTTTTAATACCCCCGCAGGCAAGGCCGCGTTTCAGTATTGGGTGGATTTGTATCAGCAACAGTTGTTACCCCAGGAAGTGTTAACCCAGGGGCACCGACGGGCCATTGAGCTTTACCAAGCCGGAGAAATTGCCCTGCTCTCCTCCAGTCCTGAATTTTTAAAAACGATCGCCACCAATGCACCAGAAATCGCCCAGGTGTCTGCGGCCAGTAGTCAAATCACGGGAGACACGGGACGCAAAAACGTAGCGGTCATGAACCTAGTAATCCCCGAAGGTACGGATCAACCCCAAGCGGCCCTAGACTTTGCCCTGTTTGTGACCAACACCGAAAATCAACTGCGCTTTGCCCAAACCGCCAATGTGCTGCCCTCTACCCTAGACGGGGTAACCCAGTATGCAGAAAGCCTGAAAACCCCTGCCCCGGAAGAGAGTCCGGGCCTGGTGCAAGCGCGGGAAGTGAGTGCAACCCAGTTGACAGAGGCCCAGGTATTAGTCCCCGCCTTGGAGGATGGCAATGTGTTGCAGCGGGTAATTTATGAAAACCTACAGGGGGCCATGTTAGGGGAAAAAAGCGTGGATCAGGCCCTTCAGGATGCTGAACAGGCCTGGAACGATCGAGTTTAGACCCTTAACCTCTACCCTATAAGTATAAGTATAAGTACCAAGAGCCCCGGTTTCTGGGGACATAGCATCAAGAGATTGGGCTTCGTTCTACAAGAAACCGGGGATGTGAGAATCGATCCTAAACCCACCAGGGTTGTTTACCGGTACGGGGATCCGTGTTCGTCCAAGGGTACAGCCAAATGTTGTTGCCCTGAACCTCTACCCGCACAATTTTGAGGGGACGATCCGCTGGCCCGCGCACCACTTCCCCATTGGGGGCATAGCGAGAACCATGACAAGGACACTGAAACTGCTGATCCACCGGATTCCAGGGAAATGTACAACCCAAATGGGTACAGTTATCCACAATCCCGATGGAGTCTAGGGAACCGTCTGGATTAACAATCAGGTAGGTGGGCTCTCCCGCCACCCCAGCCACTAAGGCACGGGTTCCAGGGGGTTCCGCCAGAATTTGATCCGCTGGAATTGGGCTGCCGTATTTGTCCCGTGCCAGCAAGCCGCCCCCCTCTGTGGCCTCACTGGGAGGAATAAAATACTGAGTCACAGGGTAAAGGGCTGAACCAGCCACACTAGCCACAACCGCACCCGTCAAAAAGTTCAACAATTGCCGCCGGGAAACGGACGGAGCATCTAACTCAGGTAAATAGGATGAATTATCCATGATGATGGCCTCAATGATAGAAAACTTTACAAAGCTTAATAACTAAATAGTAATACAAATATTTAGATTTGCCAACGTCGCCGTCAAGCAAGGAACTACGATCGTCGCTATTATGCCCGTCGCTATGATTCCCTCCCCTTTGCAAGGGAGGGTTAGGGATGGGTAAAGCTTCGGTGAGAGGCTAAAACCCCCTCTAGCTCCCCCCTTGGTAAGGGGAAGAACCGGATTGGAAGAACCGGATTAGACCGTTACTGGCTCCTTCGCTAAGAATTTCTCCAGTTCCGTGAGGGCATCTGCATCGACTTTGGTTTGCATGGGACAGAATTTAGGCCCACACATGGAGCAAAATTCAGCAGTTTTGTAAATGTCTGCCGGTAGGGTTTCGTCGTGGTATTCCTTCGCCCGATCGGGGTCGAGGCTGAGTTCAAACTGTTTGTTCCAATCAAAGTTATAGCGGGCCGTGGAGAGTTGATCGTCCCGATCGCGGGCTCCATGACGATGACGGGCAATGTCTGCGGCGTGGGCTGCAATTTTGTAAGCAATGAGGCCGTTCCGCACATCTTCCGCGTTGGGTAAACCTAGGTGTTCCTTCGGCGTTACATAACAGAGCATGGCCGTGCCATACCATCCCGCCAGGGCCGCCCCGATCGCAGAGGTGATGTGGTCGTAGCCCGGTGCAATATCTGTCACCAGAGGGCCTAGCACGTAGAACGGTGCTTCTGAGCATTCCTCCATCTGTTTGCGGACATTAAACTCAATTTGATCCATAGGGACGTGGCCGGGGCCTTCTACCATCACCTGCACATCATGTTCCCAAGCGCGGCGGGTCAGTTGCCCTAAGGTCTTCAGTTCCGAAAGATGGGCCTCATCAGACGCATCGTGCAAACAACCGGGCCGCAGAGAATCCCCTAGGCTAAAGGACACATCGTAGCGCTTG
>DALYGI010000379.1:0-4229 GCA_031971595.1 Prochlorotrichaceae cyanobacterium CTOTU29312 | reverse complement strand
GGTGAGAGTCAATAAGCATCATAAAACTATCCCTTAGCGAACATAGAGGTTAAAGGAGGTACAAACATCCATAGTCAATCGACTAGAGATTTGCATAGAAGTCACTAAATTGGGTAAGTTTTGGAAAGCGTCATAGCGATCCATTTGATCTTGATCAGGCCCAAACCGATCATCCTTCTGTCTTAGATCTAATTTGACCAAGTAGACATCATATTCTGATGCTTCAGTTACGTAAAATTGACTGGTTTGATCTTGAAGTCGAATTTGGTCTGTTTCCAAGATGCGGAGAGATTGAGTCGCCTGATACAATTCTTTATAATTTTTTTGAGTAATCACAGCATTATACAAGGCAGGTAAAATAGCCTCTTTGCTCGCAGAAATTGCAAGAATTAGAGAATATTTCTTGGGCGTAGAAATATTTTGAGGAGTTTGTAGAATTGTTGAAGATGCTTGAAGATTCTGACCTTGAGAATTAGAGCTACTCTGTTTTTTCTGTTCTTCTACTCGCTGTTTGGATTGTTGTAGTTGCCAAACTATATAGTTGGTTGACACTGCAAGGAATGCAAGGATAACAATAATCTTAATATCCATATCACGACCACCCAATAAACGTGAAATTAATCGATACAAAATTTGTCCAGGACTATAGATGTAGACAAGAGGTACAATAGGATTATTTTGGGAATTGTAAATTGCTTTCCAAAAATCATAAAGATCATTGCTTTTTACAAGTTGATTAATTTCAGTTGGATCGTTTGACCCCAGTAAATATTTTGACCATAAATTTACTGCATCATTAAAGTCATCTTCAAAACAAGGTTTATATCCTCGGTTCGGACGACTTAGCAGTTGATCGCTAATTGATTTGATATATGGGACTAAAGTTTCCATAGCAGACCTCACAAAGTTTGAAAGTGACAGAACCCAGAGACTTAAACTTTTTTAAGTTTTTGATATGCAGCATCAGCCTCCTGTTTTAAGCTTTGGATCTGTTCTAAAAGTTGCTTTTGCTCTTCAAACTCAGCCTCAGTTAGATTGAGACGATCGTTTAAGAGCCGCTCCGCCAGTGCTGTAATTTCCATCACCGACTCTTCAAAAATCAATTCTACCTCATTGAGGCGACTGGTAATCCAATCGCACAAAATGTCCCAAAGCCGATCCTTACCCTTAGTGACTCCTCCTAGCCACTGTTTTGCCATAACTTTGGGAGTGGGTAAAGACAACTCTAAATAGTCAACTTGGTCATAAACATTCCGAGTTTCAGTTTCCTGTACCGTATATCGCTCTTGGTACGGAACGGATCTAGTTTTAGTTTCAGATAAGCAAGAGCCTTCCTCGTAAGTCTCCGTTTTGTAGCGTGTTCGGTATTTATCTTTATTTACTGTCACTGACTCTCGACCAACTACTTCCCGTTGCTGTTTACCTTGTTGAGAAATATCTGCATCTATAATAAACAGATCTTGAGGGAGTTTAGGTACATAGGAAGTGAGCTTTTTGCGCAAATCACTCATAATAGCATCTTCCATCTCAGGTGTAATCACCTCTTCAGCACTGAGATAAGCCTGAAGGCGGTTAAGCTGATCTTCTACCAAAGACTGTAAAGCTGTTTCAAAACTAACTGCCTTGGCTTGAATAACAAATTCAGCCCGTGCGGTAATTGCCTTACGCATCGTGAAGTAAAGCATACGGAAGCATTTCTCATCAAAAGCTAACTGCTCTTTAGCTTTATCATCATTGGAACGAACTTGACGTACAAACATTCCTGATTTTTCTGAGAAATCCTTTTGGATGCGCCGATAAACCTTATCATAGGCACGGGCAACCTCATGGGCAAGGATTGGCGAGATCACAGCTTGGAGTTGCTCCTCCAAGTCATAACAAGGCATATTACCCTCAAAGGCACCCCGCACCACCGCAACCAGCGAGGCCGTAATTTCACCTTCAACATCACTTACCGTTCCAAAGATCTCGCCGAATCCATTTCGACTTTTCTCCTGGGCCTTTTTTTTAGCCTTCTCTATAATGCCCAGATCATTAGACTTCAGGGCATCAATATAGTCTTTGACTTCTTGCTGGAAGTCTTTGCCCACTCGCTTGCTGCTCTGTTGTAGCGTCTGACGAATACGAGCAATTTCATCTCGATGATGCTCTACTGCTTCCCGGTTCTCAATTTGACGGTTTTGAATCAGAATATCTAGCAGCGATGCAAGTAGCTCATAACAAGCAAAAACACGAACTAGAGCAGGGTAGATCACAAGGCTAGAAAAAGACTCATCTAACCGAGTACGAACACATTGCCATAATTCTAAGCCACCACTCCACTCCAGAGCATAGCCCAAAAGTTCTTGTAAGTCTTCATCGTTAATCAGATCACCATCTTCTACCTTATCTTCAAGTTCAGACTTCCAAGATCTCAGATAGCGATCGCCTTTAGACTTGAGGCGAATAAAGTTGTTACAGTCGTCTAGTAACTTACTCAAAAGACTATGCCGATCTGCTTGTACAGTTTCAGAACTACTATCAACAGGAGTTGTACCCCATGCGCATTGGGCATAATACAAGAGTCTGGCACTAAAGGGAATGACATCTGGCAAAGTCTCCAGCCCTAAAATCTCCTTAATCTCAACCTTTAGCTGCTCTAGACGAGTTTCTAAGGGCAAATCATCGGCTCCACGGTTATCAACCCGATTAAGGATGAAAATCATCGCATCCGTGCGACCCCCCAAATACTCCACAACCTGCTTCAACTCTCCTAACAACTTCTGCCGGTGTTGCTCATCCACCTGCATATAGTCCAGCGCCACCAAACTAAACGCCTTGCCCATTTGCTCCTGAATCACCGCCAAATTGGCCCGATCCTGCACCGACTTCAGCCCTGGCAAATCCAAAAACTCAATTTCCACCCCCTCCGGCAACCCCGACAACTTCAGATCACGGGCAGGCAGCAACGGCACCTGAACCCGCACCTGGGGAGCCATCAAATCCCGCTTGCGGCGCTCCCGATGGTAAGCATTCATAACCGTCTGAATTCGGGCATATAACTCCGCATCCCCCAGATCTGACCATTCCCCCGTCTCCCAAACCGCCTCTGGGGTTTCCTCCACCACCAAACGCCGTTCCTCAGAATGCTTCAGATGCAAAATCCCGCCACTCATCTCCCCCGCCTCAATGGGCGCAATCCGCCGCCCCATCAGGGCATTGACGATCGTAGACTTCCCCGAAGAAGTCGTCCCCAGCGTCGCAATCACCAAACTCGGATGGGCCAACCGTTGAGCCGCTTCCTGATAAGCCGCCTGGAAATCCTGCAAGCACCGCTGAATCTGCTCATCCGTAAAGATTTCAGGAGACGCATTGACCAAATTAGAGAGCGCATTCCCCAGATCTTGGAGGAGAGATTGAGCGTTGTGGAGTTGAGCGGTGCTATCCATAGGAGGGGTAGAAGTGGAGGTATATACTCTTAAAGAAGGTAAAAAACTAGACTTTCAGTGTTTTTCCTGGGTCTTTTAAGGATATACACCGTAAAGCTCAGTTAGGTTTCGAGGTTGGAAAATAACTTAGCATGATCAATCCTATCCTGGAAAAATTCAGTCAAAAAACTTAACAAATTCAGTTTTTTGTGATATAGATCACTTGTTTCTCAGCGAAAGTAATATGAATGAACTACAAGGATTCTGCATCCTGAGTACATTATAAAGTGTCCCTAGAACCGGCGATCGTCGCTAAACTCCAACAAAACCTCGAACAACAGCCATAAACCCTCCATAAACCATGTCCTTTTCCTCCTCCCAACCCCTCAAGCAACAAATCCAAGACGCGATCGACACCCTGCCCCCACCCTGGTTAAATCGTACCAAAAAAGATACACTTGTCCCATGGACAACAAACGTCTTCCCGCCCGGTTCTACCGTAACTCCAGCGGAAAAGAGCCAGTCCGGGATTGGCTCAAGCAACTCACACCCGCAGAACGCAAAACCATCGGCGAGGACATCCAAACCGTTGAATATGGCTGGCCGATCGGAATGCCCATCTGCCGACCCATGGGCAAAGGACTCTTTGAAGTGCGATCGAACCTACCCGACGGCAAAATCGCCCGTATCCTCTTTTGCGTCAATCAAAACCAATTGATCCTACTCCATGGGTTCATCAAAAAGACCCAAAAAACTCCCAAGAAAGACCTAGATTTAGCCTTACACCGTCAACAAAGCTTAAATGCAGAATCATGATGACTA
>DALYGI010000378.1:0-4251 GCA_031971595.1 Prochlorotrichaceae cyanobacterium CTOTU29312 | reverse complement strand
CCCTATTCCCTATTCCCTATTCCCTATTCCCTATTCCCTATTCCCTATTCCCTATCCCCTCAACGTTTCGATCGCCCATTGGGCTCTAGCTTTCACCACCTCATCCTGTTCTGTGGCCATGACTTCCTCTAGGACGGTCTGAACTGCTTGGAAAATCTTGGGATTAGTAGCCTGTTCCCCTAGGGCGGCGGTGCCTGCTATGGCTCCGTAACGTACCACCCATTCCGGATCTTGAGCCGCAAGGATTAGGGTTTCTAGGGCTTTTTCCTGGGCACTGAGGCGATCGTTTTCGGGTATTTTTTCCCATTTGATGCCCCCTAGCCCCCGGGCCGCGGCCCGCCGTACACTGAGGGAAAAATCGCCCTGGGCTGTTTCACAGAGGAGGTCTAAGGCGCGGGGATCTCCTAGGAGTGCTAAGGCCCGCAGTGCCCAGGCCCGTGCTGTGTAGTTGTAATCGTCCAATTGCTGAAAGAGGGCTTCTGCTGCCACATCCCCTAACCGCACTAACCCATCCACCGCTGCGACGGCTGCCCCCGGATTATTAAAGCCTAGCACTTCAATTAAGGTGGGAATGGCTTCTGGGGCTTCACAAAGGGACAACTGGCGCACCGCTTGTACTAACTTCGCCGCAGAATCGGCACTGCGAACAGCTTGAATACCGGCAGAAATGGGGTTATTTGCGGGGGCGGGAAAATCTACCATGAATTCAGTCCGTTACGGGTTGGAACGATCGCTAATGCGATTTTAAAAATATCGTTTAAAAAATGTCGGTCAATATCCTACCTCATGGCTTTGCGGGTTTGATAGTGGTTATAAATCAGCAGTTCTTGAACTTTGCCCCGTTTGGAGCCGATGGCGTTGATGGCCCGTGAAGCTCCAATTTCTTTGATCCCGTAGCGACGACGATCGCTGTAGAGATCTCGAATCAGGGGGGCATCGGAATTACTGATTAACACCTGACACCCCCCATCGGCTAGCCGATCGCAGAGGTGCTTGAGCCGAATTTGTTCGGATTCTCCGAAGCCTTGCCTACTGTAGGCCGTGAAAGAAGAGGTAGGGGAAAGGGGCTGATAGGGGGGATCAAAGTAGATAAAATCCCCTAGGGTGGCGGTGGCTACCGCTGTTTCAAAATCTCCGTGAGTAATGGAAACCGATCGGGTTTGGAGAAATTGACTCACGGCTTTAATAATTTGGGGATCGGCAATGGTGGGGTTCGTGTAGCGGCCATAGGGCACGTTAAAATACCCCTGACTATTGACCCGGAATAGACCATTAAAACAGGTTTTGTTCAGGTACAAAATCCGCGCTGCCCGCTCCACGGGCGATCGATTTAGGAATTGGGGATCCCGATCCTGTTGACGGAGATGATAGTAATAGTCTTTGGTATTGCGCTGTTCATGGTGCTGACACAGGGCCAGTAATTCCGCTGGCTGATCTCGGATGACGTGGTAACAGTTAATCAGTTCAGGATTCAAATCATTAATAAAACTGGTTTGGGGTTTGAGGGCAAAGAGCATGGCTCCGGCCCCCACAAAGGGCTCGTAATAATGGCGATAGGTGTAAGGAAAAAAGGGTTCTATTAAAGGAATCAGTTGTCTTTTACCCCCGGCCCATTTGAGGAAGGGTTGCAGGTAGGCATCATCGGTTTCTCTGGGCTTTTCACCAGACTTTACGCCTAGTTTTACGGCCTTTTTGGGCATAGAGGATTGGAGGATAGTCGATCGTTTCGAGGATAGGTTTTTCGAGGATAGATTAGCCGCTGACGTGAATGCCGGGACGTTGTTCGGGGTCGGGTTCTGCTTTGCGAAGCACTTCCCGCGTGACGATCGGCACGTCCCCTTCGCCGAGCAGGATAAACCGTAGGATGTATTCTAGGGGGTTGCCCTCTGTCCAGCCAAAGTAAATATCGGGCAAGTGACCCGTGTGATCTCGGATGTACAGCAGAATCGCGGCGATCGCATTGGGGACGGCGGCACTTTGCACCCGCAGAATGCGATAACTGTCAATTTCTAACCCTTTGACCCGCAGCACATCCATAAAGACGGAGGCATCCACCACATCAATTTCCAGAAAAATAATGGGTTCTGAGGCAAATAAATGGTTATTGGCCCGGACTTCCCTTTCCTTCCGTTGATATTCGACCCAGAGCCCCCGCTCCCGCCGATGGGCAATAATCGACAGGGATCGGGATTGGGATTCCGCTAAAAACTGCGCCGCCGTTTCATCCAGTTCTACCCCCGCCACCCGCAATTCCGTGGAGCGAAAGACCCTAGAGGTTAAGGAGATCACAATCATGGCGGTAATAAAGGAAGCGGCGATGCGAATCCCGTCCGGTCGTTCAAAGATGTTGGCGATCGTCGTGTAGAAGAAAATCAGGGTAATCCCCCCAAAAACGATCGTGGGGAGGGTGGCTTTGCGATGGTAAGCATCCAGGGTCACGGCCACCGCCGCCGAACTCATCAGCACCAATACCCCTGTGGCGTAAGCGCCCCCCTGAGCCTCTACGCTGGCTTCAAAAATCAGGGTAATAATAAAAGCTAAGACCGTATAGACCAACACCAGGGGCCGCACCGCCCGCGCCCAGTCGGGAGCCATGCCATAGCGAGGTAAATACCGGGGAACGAGGTTCAGTAAACCGGCCATGGCGGAAGCTCCGGCAAACCACAAAATGGCAATGGTGCTGAGGTCATAGACCGTGCCAAAGGGGTTGCCCAAATATTCATGGGCGAGGTAGGCCAACGCCCGCCCGCTGGCCTTGCCCCCGGCTTCAAACTCTGCGGCGGGAATCAGAACCGTGGTGACCAGGCTACTCACCAACAGAAACACGCTCATAATCAAGGCAGCGGCGGTGAGCAGGTGATGGGTATGGTGAATGCGTCCGGTGGGATTGGCTTCCGTGTCTCCCCGATCGCCTTTGACCAGGGGCATGACTGCCACCCCCGTTTCAAACCCGGATAACCCTAGGGCTAATTTAGGGAAGAGGAGCAGAGACACCCCCACCATCATCCAGGGATTACCGTGAGCGGTGAAGAGGTCGGTTTTCCAATGGGCTAAAAACTGAGGGTGTTGCAGAATGTGGTACAAACTGGCCACAATGACCAGGAAATTGAGGCTGAGGTAGAGCAGCACCAACACCACCGCCAAACCGATCGCTTCGTGGAAGCCTTTCAGAAAGACGACCCCCAAGAGGGCAATTAAAATTAAGGTGATGGGGATGGCCTGTCCCCGGAGGATGGGGGCCAGAAAAGGGTTTTCGATGAGGTGGGCGGTGGCATCCGCTGCGGAGAGGGTGATGGTAATAATGAAATCCGTGAGGGCAAAGCCCAACAGCACCAACACAAACAGTTTGCCCCGCCAGCCCGGTAAGAGTCGCTCTAGCATGGCAATGGAGCCTTCACCGTGGGGGCTAATTTGGGCCACCCGTCGATAGATGGGCAATGCGCCACCCAGGGTAACCAAGACCAGGATCAAGGTGGCTAGGGGGGATAAAGTGCCGGCGGCCAGGGCGGCAATACCGGGTTGATACCCCAAGGTGGAGAAGTAATCGACTCCGGTGAGGCACATAACCTGCCACCAGGGATGTTTAAAGTGGTGCTCATGGGCTGGGTTGCGGTCTTCTTTGAGGAGCCAATGGGCTAAATAGCGGCGATGTTTCTGGGGTGGGCTAACCATGGTTGTGGTTTGATCCTAGCGGGGTAGATCTGTCTAATCTACACGGAGGGATTGTCTCATGCCCTGAATTTCCTAAAAAATATAATGATTACAACGATCGTGCTGATTGCTGATTGAGTCAGTCGTCAACAGCGATCGTTCACTTTACTATTGAGATTTTTGGGATAATAGGTAATAGGAAAGGTGTGCTGGTTTAGGTGAGGTCAGAGCTAAAAGAAGTCGCAACACCTATTCCTTCAAAAGAAGGTCGTAACAGGTCTCATATGACTCGTTTAGTTATGTACGTTGCTGTCGCAACACCTATTCCTTCAAAAGAAGGTCGTAACTATGCTAACTGTGGTCTAAACGAGATCACTATAGGAAGTTACGAGTCGCAACACCTATTCCTTCAAAAGAAGGTCGTAACATGTATACACATATAGAAATATCCCTATGTATATTTTCTCGTCGCAACACCTATTCCTTCAAAAGAAGGTCGTAACACTGATATACAATACGCCCGTCTCGTAACTTAGTCCCAGTCGCAACACCTATTCCTTCAAAAGAAGGTCGTAACTCGGATATATGGATGTTGAGGAC
>DALYGI010000377.1:0-4255 GCA_031971595.1 Prochlorotrichaceae cyanobacterium CTOTU29312 | reverse complement strand
TTTAAATACTTTAAATACTGGGGGAATGGCTGAATCCCTGACCAATGCAGAGGCTCAACCCGATTTTGAGATTGTTTTGGATGGGGCTTTGCTAGAGCCTGTTATTCAAGAACCCAGGAACTCCGCTGAGGTGGTGGTGGATGAAACAGAAAACTGGAATTTAGAGCAATGGACAATTCGCTGGACTTCTGAAAATACGGCGGAAGAAAGCGATCGGTTACAATTGCCCCGGTCTTATCACGTTAAAACCCTATTGCATCGTCTGGGCACCACGGGCAAAGTTGCTCAACCCAGTCTGAACAAAGAGCATCATCTGGTGGAGATTATTGATCTGGCCTGTGAAGCGCTGAAACTACCGGATCCGCCGCCGACGCTTTTAAATACGGATTTTGTCCCCCCAGAATCTAGCCTGGCCACCTTGGTGAATCGCCTGATCTGGGAACTCATCCGCAACTCCTATGGCATTACCTGTCTGTTGAGTGGCATTCCCGCGCAGATTTTACAACCGGAATGGGGATGGGAGTCTGGCGTATTGCGCCTGTTGCCGATTCTCAAGGTTCAAAGCTCTAACCTTCAAGAGGGGGTATCTGGGACAAATTTCCCCGGAGTCGATTTACAAATAGATTTGGGCACCGGAGCACCCGCCCCCTTAGAAACCATTTTGTTGTTACCGGATATTTTGGTCAGTATTGATGGGTCTGACTGGCAACAAACCCGTGAATCCGCCATGGAATTTCGATCGGGCATTCTCCAACAAATTTACCAACTCCTCCCAGAGCTAGAAGTCCTCTACTGTCCTTTGCCAGTGGAATTGTCCCTAGACCAAGGCCCTTGGCAACCCGCCACCGTCCACCTACAACTTGAACTCGGATTTCAGGGGAACTAGGGCGGTTTGAGTGCGTTTAATGGGGTCGGTGGGGCTTCACTGGGGCTACTCCCAGAATTTTGAGGTTTTCGGTGGTGAAAGAGGACACTTGCGCTATAGTTGCGATAATTATTCAGGCATTGTATTTGGTTCAACTTGGCTATCCGTAGTTCATGACTTCTCCTGCTGCCTCCATGACCGCCCATACTGCTACCCGATCCCGAACTGCCCAGAGGATTAACCAGATTTTAGGGAATGGTCACTGGTCTGTGAAAACACGGCAGCGGGGTAACACCCTCCAAATTTTGGTTGAGGGAGAGGTTTGTCCGCCGCAACAGCAGGTACTCAAAAGTTTAATTTTGGGCTGTTTAGAGCAGGATTTTGCCTCCTCGGTTCCCGCTAACCAGCCACCGATCTATCGCTTCATTGTTTATGGCCGATCGTTGGGCAGCCAAACCCCTCAGTGGCAAGCGCCCCTCTATTTAAATCAACTGCAAAAACATTTAGCGATCGTTTCTCACCTGGAAATTTCTCAACAGGAAGTTTCTCACCTGGAAGTTTCCTACCTGGAAATTTCTCAACAGGAAGTTTTGCACTCAGAAAGTGCCCACCCAGAAGGGTCTGAGCAGCAAATCTCTAGCCAACCCATATCCCAGCGGGAAGCATCCCAGTCCTCCGCCTTAGAATCCTCTCTCGGATCTCATGGATCTCAACAGAGTGATCTCTCCCCTAACCCCTCCAGTTCTGAACATCCCCCCCTTCCAGTTTTAGCCGCAGAATCTTCCCCTGGGCTGGATCCGTCTGTTCCCCTAGCTTCGGTTCCCCTAGCCTCGGTTCCTATTGTCTCGGTTCCCCTAGCCTCTGATTCAAGATCTGATTCAAGAGCCCAGTCTGCTCCCACCGTTCGCCAGCCAGGCCGTCAGACCGCCCACCATGCCGAAAACGATCGTTCTGTGGGTCAGTCCCTAGGTCAATCTTTATGCCAGTCTCTAGGTCAGTCCTTAGATCAAACGCTTAAGGATCCGGTGCCTGTGGGTCAGATTCCCCTAATCATTTCCAACCGGAGTTTAGCCAGCCAAGGAGACCCGGAAGCGATCGCCCATTATTTAAGTGAAACCTTTAATAGTTTAGGGATTGCGGTTCAGGTACAGGCCAAGGGGCTAGCGAAGGGCAATGGTCTTTCTTCTCTGTCCCCCATGGGGCAGGTGCAGCGGCTTCAGGTGGTGTGTGAATCGCCCTATAGCTTGGATGCGGCCATTCTGACAGAACCCCTGAGCCAACAACTGCGGGATCTGGATTTGCGGGGCTTTCGGGATGCGGTGGTCATTAGCCGGGTGGCCGGGGAAGCAGACGTTGATTGGGTTTTACGGGTAGATCTGACCCCTTCCGAGGAGATGCTGCGGGATTTGGCCCGCTGGGGAGATACGATCGCTCTGGCGGCCCTAGTCGATCGTCATTTGGTGAACCTGCAAGTGAGAACGGAGGTGGAACTGAAGGACAAAACCCTGCACCTCTTTTGTAAATCCCAGAGCAATCCTCCCGTGGCTCCCCACCAGGGCGAAGTCATGGATCTTCTACGACCGCTGCTGCAATCCCTTGCCCCCCAAGGCATCCATGCCGCAATGATTTACGGGCTACGCCCCCATCTGACCCCCAGCTTAGAGCAGTCTGCCCCCCTCTGGGTCGATTGGTTAGGGCTGCCTGCGGCGGAGCATCCTGATCTGGCCCCCACCACACGAGAATTGGCGGACTCTGGCGATTTAGAAGCGGTCAGTTTTTTGATTAATCGCTTACTTAACCCCGATCTCAAAGCTCAACTGAGTACCGGGGGAATCCGGGTTTATATACGCCGTAAAGTAGACCTCATTCATGTGATGTGCGATGCTCCCACCTGTCCCCGCCAGGGGGATGTGGGGGTGCGGGTGGTCAATCTCATTCGGCAGTTGCGGTTGCCCCATATTGCCGGAGTACGGGTCTATGGTCGCCAATCGGGTCAAAAAGAGCCCCTCTGGTGTCAAGGGGTAGATTTTATTCCCCGTAAGCGGGATGTGCCGGAAGCGACCCCGGAATTTGCGGCTTCTGCCCACCATCTGGGGGATGTGTTGGCGGCTTCGCCCCAAGCGCTGAATTTAGACCTAGAGGAACCCGATCCAGAGCATTTCGTTACCTGGTCTACGGCGATCGCTGAGTTGCAGAATGGCATTCGTCAAACCCTAATTGCCACCCAGTTATTTTTACCCGCCGAGCAAGATCCCAGCCAGGGCAGTGGCATAGAGGTACCTTGGGGGAAAAGCCTAGGGACGATCGCCACTTGGGGGGCTCTAGGAATGTTAGGGACGCTGATGGTAGATTGGTTTGTGGGGGCGAGTCTGCATCGGTTGGTGGTGCCGGAAATTAGCCTAGAGCCAGGTTTAGCCCCCGAACAAATTGAAGCGCGTCTGGCGGCGGTAGAGTCGGAAAACCCCCTAACCGATACCCCCGCAGATTTTGGCATTTCGCCTCAGGGATCCGCCAACGAATTTACCGAATGGGAAGCAGAACCCCTCCCCTTTGAAACCGCTGCGCGGGTGCCCGAACTGCCCGTCAATGCCCTCGGTCATCGCTTTACCGCCAACGAAACCTACCCCTCCTTTAATAATCAACTGCTCGACCAAAAAATGGAGCTTTTGCAAACCCATCTCCTCAAGCAGGGGGTGCCGGATATTTTAATTGTGGGGAGTTCGCGGGCTTTGCGGGGCATCGATCCCCTGGTACTGAAGCACCAACTGCAACGCTTGGGGTATCCCGACTTACAAATTTTGAACCTTGCGGTGAACGGCGCAACTGCCCAAGTGGTAGATTTTCAACTGCGCCAACTGATTCCCCCCGACTACCTCCCTCAATTAATTATCTGGGCGGATGGGGCTCGCGCCTTTAACAGTGGCCGCACGGATATTACCTACAACGCCATTCGCACCTCTGAAGCCTATCAGACGATCGCTTTGGGGCAGTCCCCGGAGTTGCTTATCCCCTTGCAAACCAAGGAGGCCGAAACTACCGCCCCACCTGAACCCACCCCAAAGGTCGCCAAAAAAATCCCCCCACCGGATCAGTGGAATCGCATCCTAGTGGATTATCTCGGTGCAGGTTCCGCCGTCTATGAACAGCGCGATCGTCTCAAAGAATGGATTGTGGCCACGGCCAGCCTGTCTTTGCCCCAGGGAGCCATCCCGACGGAACTGGAAGCGGAAAACACGCAGGAACCCCTGACCCTGGATCCGACGGATCCGGAATTTAGCACTTTGGCCGATGCCCCCCAGGGAGAAGGCCAGGTAGATGAACAGGGCTTTGTGGCGTTGTCTACCCGCTTTTCCCCCGCTACCTACTATCAAAAATACGCCCGCGTCTCTG
>DALYGI010000376.1:0-4263 GCA_031971595.1 Prochlorotrichaceae cyanobacterium CTOTU29312 | reverse complement strand
TGCATGATCCCATTAATGCTAAACAGGCTGACAAAACGAGCCTAACTGTCAACTTGATATTTTATTTATAAATACCCTGTAAAAATTTCAGTATTTAAAGGATTATTTAGTTTTTCTTCATCCATGTGGTTATATTAAACCACAGAGGCACAGAGAACACAAAGGAATTCCTGCGGGGCTTTTGTATCTTTGTGGTGAAATTCCAGGTTATAACCCTCAAAACTCAAAACCCAAAACTCAACCCTCAAAACTCAAAATCCAACCATGTTCTCCCGTCCCCAACGCATCGAACCCCAGCCCGGCCAAGAATCTGTGTGGGATTATCCCCGTCCCCCCCGCCTAGATCCCTGTGAACATTTAATTCAAGTCATTTTCAATGGGGCAACGATCGCCCAGACCAAACGATCGATCCGGGTACTGGAAACGAGCCATCCTCCCACCTATTACCTTCCCCCTGAAGATGTGGATTTCCAGTATTTGGAAGTGAATCCCCGCCAGAGTTTTTGTGAATGGAAGGGGCAATCTCGTTACTATAACCTGGTGGTCTGCAATGCCGCTGGGGAAACCCGCCGCGCCGATCAAGCGGTGTGGAGTTATCCCAATCCCAGCGATAGTTTTCTACCCATTCAGAATTATCTCTGTTTTTATGCAGAGCCGATGGATGCTTGCTTTGTGGATGGGGAGCAGGTACAACCCCAGCCAGGCAACTTTTATGGAGGCTGGGTCACCTCTAGAATCGTTGGCCCGTTTAAGGGCGGCCCCGGCAGTTGGGGATGGTGATCTCACGCAAGGTTCAACTATGGGTTTAACTATGCTGAGATCCCCCAGAGACCGGAGATCTTGGCACTTGAAACTTACTTGGGCAGTTGCCCTAATAGTTGCTGGATTAGCCCTATCCCCAGCACCACAACGATCGCTCCCCCCCCTAGGATGCTGAGGGGTTTCAGGGTTCCGTGGGTTTCTCTCAGAAAGGACTCTAATTCTTGATCGTAGTACTCTGCAATTTGGGCCAGCATGGTGTCCAAACTCCCGGATTCTTCTCCGGTTCGCACATATTGCCGTAACAGGCTAGGCACGTTTGACCCTAGGGCTTGGCTGAGGGACTGTCCCTGACTGACGGCGTAGGAGGCTTGGCTGAGGGTGTGGTGCAATTGTCCGGGGGGGAGGTGCTGACGCAGAAGGTCTAAGGAGGCTAACACCGATAGACCGCACCGTAGGGGCAGAGCTAGGGCCGTTAAATCTAACGTAAATTGAATTTCGTTGTCGCGATCGAATTTGGGGAGTTTTTGGCGTAGGGGGTCTAATTGGGGCAACAGCATCAGGACGATCATGCTGCCCAGCCCCAACAGCAGGAGCAAAAGACTCAGCACAAAGGGAATTTTCCAGAGGGCACAAGCCCCCACGATCGCTCCGGCCAGGAAACTCAGCAGGGATTGAACCACCGATTGCCGATGCCGATTACGGCGCTGATCGGCCCAGGCCCGTTGCGCCAGTTGCCGACACATTTCCGAGAGGGCACCACTGCGCTCGGCGGTGGCCAAAAGGGTACGAGTCCATTGATTGAAGGGAGGAGTCCCCTGCTCTAGGGCTGTGCTGAAGTCGCTGCCCTGCTCTACACTTTGGGACACCTGTTGCCAGTAAGAGCGTTCCCAAAAGGCAACCCCCTTGGACACCAGGGGCAAGGCCCGACCGAGGGGAATCCCCGCATCCAGCAGTGCGCCCAGTTGTCCCAAGAATTCAGCTTGCCGTCGAGGGGTGGAGAGCAGGTTAATCAACATTCAACCTTCGACCTAATAGACCGTGCCCCGCAGTGCTTCCGCATCGATCGGCTTGAGGAAGTACAGGTAAACTAAATCCGCAAGGGTGCCCAGCAAGAGGGGAAGTTTACGGAGGGCTTTGAACCCCGACCACCCCGATCCCTCATCGATCGTTTTTAATTGGAGGTTACGATCGGCGCAACGGCTCATCCGTTTGAAAAATTCAGGATGGGACACATCTAAAATTTCAGGAAAAGCACGGGCAGCGGTGCTATTGGTTTCCCGAATCACATCTTCATCAAACTTGACCGCATCTAAACCCAGCATGGTGTAAAACTGCGATCGTTCATGCACCGTTAAACTGTGGGTTGCAAAAACAATTAACAGGAAAAAGCGACTCATTAAGCGCCAGAACCAATTGTCCCAGAGGGGGCGTTGGGAGCGGAGGAGGGCCTTAAAAATATCCCCGTGACGGTTCTCATCCTGACACCAGCTTTCAAAGTAATCAAAGAGGGGATAAAAGCGATTTTCGGGATGGTTTTGGAGGTGACGATAGATTAAAATATAACGCCAGTATCCAATTTTTTCCGATAGATAAACGGTATACAAAACCCACTCAATGGGGAAAAAGGTATAGGTACGATTTTTGGTTAACTTAGCCAAGTCTAAAGAGAGGCCAAAATCCTGCATCGCCTTATTCAGAAAACCCGCATGACGAGCCTCGTCCCGTGCCATGAGGTGGAAAACTTCTGCCAATAAGGGATTCCGATCCTTAAGCTTCCGAGATAATTCTTTAAACAACAAAAACCCAGAAAACTCAGACACACAGGAGCGCTCTAAATATTCTAAAAATGCCTTGCGTTCCTCTCCTTGGATGTGCTGCCAAGAGTCCTGAAAAGAGGCATTTCGCACAAAGTGATCGCGGTTATAATCTGCCTTCATCTCTGCGATCATCGCCTTGAGTTCCTGCTCCTGGGCAGACAGATCCAATTGGGCAGTTTTTTCAAAATCCGTAGTATAAAAGCGAGGGGAGAGAATCGTCTCTTCCACACTGGCTTTGGTAGCAGTAAAAGCGGCGCTGGTCATATCGGTTTTCTTTTGGGTTAACTTTTAAAAAGAGCAGCTAAAAAGGGCAGTCTACCGGCGTTTATAGGGGTCTGCCCGCATCCAAGGGTGACAAGGACTAAAGCGATATTACTGTAAAGCAATCCGGTTATTGATCCCAGAAAATGTTACATATTTTTATCTTTTGAGGGACTCTCTACTTTAGAAACTTTTATTTAGAAAAAGTTGTTTTAATCGCTTTGAGCTTCCTGGATCACCCGTTCATTTATCAGCCATTGAGCAGGGCTTCCACAAATTCATAACTGGAAAAAGGACGGAGATCGGTAATTTTTTCCCCGGCTCCCACAAAGCGAATAGGTAGGTTTAATTGCTCCACTACACCGAGGGCGACTCCCCCTTTGGCGGTGCCATCTAATTTGGTTAAAACCACTCCCGTTAAGTCTGCCGCTTCTCCAAAAACTTCCGCTTGCCGCAGGCCGTTTTGCCCTAGGGTGGCATCTAAAACTAAGAGGGATTCCACGATCGCATTGTCCGCTTTTTTGTCGATGGTTTTGCGAATTTTGCTTAACTCTGCCATCAGGTTTTTCTTATTTTGTAACCGTCCGGCGGTGTCGATTAACAGTAATTCCGTATTACGAGATTGGGCAGCGGCCAGGGCATCAAAGACCACCGCAGCGGGGTCGGTGTTTTTACCGGGATTGGCAATCACTTCCACGCCGGTACGCTCTCCCCAGACCTGTACCTGTTGCACGGCGGCAGCCCGGAAAGTGTCGGCGGCGGCAATTAAACAGCGATAACCGGATTTCTGAGCCAGATGGGCCAGTTTGCCGATGGTGGTGGTTTTTCCCGCTCCATTAACCCCGGTGATTAACCAAATGTTGAGGCGATCGTGTTCGGGGGCTAAGATGGGATTCCCCTGGGCCGCTAGGGGACGATCGAGAAGGCTGCGGACAATTTCTTTGAGGTATTCAATGGCTTGCTCTGGGGGAAGGGACTCCTGCAGGAGTTTGGTCTGAAGGGATTGGATGATGTAGTCCGTGGCTTTGACCCCCACATCGGACTGAAGCAGTAAGGATTCTAAGGTCAAGACCGCATCCTCATCCAAGGGCCCCCGGCCGATAGTCGCCTTGAGTTGATTAATTACATCCCGACGGGTTTTATCTAGCCCCTGGCGCAACCGGGACAACCAGCTAATTTCCTCCATGGAAACCTGATCCGGTTCTCGTCCTTCCTTGGCCAAAACCCCCGCAGACCAGAGAAATTCCTCATCAAATACGATCGTCGGTTTAGCCTGGGGAGCAGTCTGGGCTGGCTCTGGGGGCTGATCCGGTTCGGCAGCCAGGGCTTCCGCCTTGAGTTGGTCTAAACGGGCTTGACGATCCGCTGCCCCTCGATCCAAAAGCGATCGGGGTTTGTCGGGGGTGGGTTCAGGCGGGGTCGG
>DALYGI010000375.1:0-4297 GCA_031971595.1 Prochlorotrichaceae cyanobacterium CTOTU29312 | reverse complement strand
AGCCGTTGAAGAGAAGAGTATGGTCCCTACCATCCTGGTGGGTGTAGGCGGTACAGGTTATGAAGTGTTGGCCCGTGTCCGTCGATTGGTTGAGGAAACCTATGGAAAGTTAGAAAATTTTCCAATTTTAGGATTCTTACTAATCGACACGGACAAAGACTATAAAGTTAACAATCCTGAAGCAGCCGGATCAGCCTTTAAGGACAATGAGAAGTATTGGGCAAAGGTTTCAGGGAAACAAGCTCAAAATATCGTTGAAGATATGGGCAACTTCCCCTGGATCCAAAAGTGGTTTCCCACGGAGTTGGAAAAGAGTCTGACTGCCCTAGAAAACGGTGCTGGCCAAATTCGTGCCTGTGGCCGTTTTGCTTTTTTCTTTAACTACACAGGGATCCAGAAAAGTTTTACTCAAACGGTGCGTCAGCTTAAGGGTCATGAAAACTTCATGCTGGATCGATATGGCATCAGAGTAGGCCCAGGAGTTAATATCTTTGTGACAGGATCGCTGTCCGGGGGGACGGGGAGCGGGATGATTCTCGACTTGGGCTACTGCATCAAGGACTGGCTGAAGGGGGAGCAAAGTGTGATGAGCACGGCGATCGTCCCGACACCCAATGCCTTTGCCGGAATTAACGTGGGCGAGCGGGTTCTGGCCAATGGTTACGCTGCTTTGATGGAACTGAGCTATTTTTGTGACGATCGCACCGAATATGTCGAGAAATTTGGAACCGGAACCACCCAAGAGGTTCGCAGCCGCAAAGCTCCCTTTGACTTTATCTATCTGGTTGGGACCAATAATGGTGTAGTTGAGTTCAGGCTCGATCAAGTCCGTGAAATGATTGCCCAGAATATCTTTTTGGACTTGACTTCTGACTTCGCTCCCCACAAGCGATCGATCCGGGACAATATTAAAAGCGCCTGGGCCAATCGAGATCCCGGTGGCCGGGGCTATCCTAAAAACTTTATGAGCTTTGGCCTCTCCACGATCGAGATCCCCATTGTTCAAATCCGCTCTAGCCTCTGTAACCGCCTTTCCCAGGATCTTGTCAACTGGTGGCTTAATGACTCCATTCAGCTTCCGCCCCAGATGTTGGATTTAGTGCGGGGGACCATGTTTAAGCAAATGGGGTTGAGTGAGTCCGATCTGCTCAGTGCCATTTCAGCGGCTCAAGATCGGCCCTATGCCCAGGTTTTGGCAGAGTGGGTCAGTAGTCTCCGCAAAAAGATCACCGAAGAAGACCTGCTGCAATGCACCCTCCAAGGGGTGAATGTGATGGGCAAGGAAAAGGGGAATATCCTGCGCCTTGTGGATACGTTGCAGGAAGCGGTGAGTACCTATAAGGCCGATCACCTGCGGGATATGGGCACCGATGAGCGTAACCATGGGGACTTCCTTAAGCGGATGTATGGCAACCGGGATCAGGTGCTGATTCAGGGTCGAGCGGCACTGGATGAGGAGTTCTACCGGATGTTGGAAGACCGGACCCGTGGGCCAAAATTTGCGGCTGACTTTATTATTACGGCCCGTCAGGAATTCGATAACATGATCGAAAAACTGCGGCGGGAACAGGAAAAGGTGTGGGGACCGACGGAAAGGAACCAGCAATCTCGCTATGACAATGCGCTGCAAAGCATTACGGAGTTTAAGCATCGCCTTGGGTTGACTAAGCAATCCCAAATGGAGGGCTACTGTGAGGAAGCTCTGAAAGGGTTAGAGTCCGCTTTGGTTGCTTTTATCCAACGTAAAGCCCGGGCTGCGGCTCTAGAGGTTCTCGATCGTTGGCAGGAACACCTCACTACCCTAGATCAGCGCCTGAATCAGTGGCGACAGCGCATGATCCAAGCGCGGGATGCCTTCAAGGAGCGGGCGGATCGTCAAGCCGCTGCGGCTGATGCCCTCACGATTAACGGCATTAAGCTCTACGATCGCCAAGACCTCAACCAACTCTATCAAGATTTAATTGAGCAACTGGCAGGAGCGGCCCAAGGGACACAGACCCGCTTTGAACTGGGCATGAATGCCATCTGTAGCACCGTCTCCCTGGACATCCTCCAAGCAGCTAGCTACCTCTGGAAGGAAAACCGAGCAGCCGATGAATATATGCGTCTGCTGGATGTGATTGCTATTCCCACAGTGCAAGAGTCCGACTGGCGCGAAATCATTGAAGAGCGGACCCGGCAGGTGGTCCTCCAGGCACCCGAAAGCAGCCAACTGAAAAGGGAAATGGCCGCCTGCGATATGCTGTTCCGGGCCTATAACAGTGATGCTGAAATCGTCAATAATATTCGCATTGCCTACAACAAGTCGAATCCCCTAATTCTGTTGGATTCTGGGGTTTTGAAAGGGGCTGATGCTGGATTTACGCCGCAACAGAATGTCAATGTGGCCATCCTAGGGGGCCGACGAACTGCTGACCCTGCTGCCCAAAAGCTGTTGCCCAAGTTTCAGGAGTTTGATGTCAATTCAGATGATGTTAAGCCCTTGGGAGATTTAGAGCGGCACCGGATTGTCTTTGTTCAGGAAATTGGGGGGTTCTCGCTGCGGTGTTTAGAGGGAATTCGAGAACTGCGAGACGCTTACCAAGACTGGAAAAGCCAATCGATCGAAGCCAAGCGTGCTCAATTAAAGGGTGAACACCGGGAAGCCCCCATTCCCGTGCATATGCAAAAGGATGCTCCTTTCTGGGATCTGATCCCAGAGGATGCCACAATCCTCAAGCTAGTGGTGTTGGCCCGTGCCTTGGGTGTCCTATGGCAACACATTAACCAAGCCACACAGGAGCAAGTCATTCGCTACCAAGAACCCAGTCCTGTGGGCATTATTAACAATATCGATCTTGCTGCAACTTGGGAAGAAACCGTACAGGTTCTCCAAGTCCCCGTGTGTCGGGACGATCGGGAGAAAATCCAGCAACAGGTGGACGATCGCCTCCAGGCAGCTAAAACCCCTGAACAAAAAGGTCAACTGTATCAGGTCCTACTAGCCTATCTCCAAAGCCGTGCCCAGGAATTGCGGGATGAAGGCGGGGAAGATAGTCCAGTCTACAAGCGGGAATCCCAATTTATGCGGGAAGTGATCACGGACTATAGGCTCATTGTTCCCGGTAGCGCTCCCCCTGCTCCAGAGCCAACTGAAGTGCTTCTGTCCTCTGGACCGGAACCTGTGGAGGTGATCGATCTCACCCCGGTTAATGCGCCCACGTCTGTTCCTGCTGCTTCAGGCCAGCCTCCGATCGGGGTCACTCAGCCCGTAGAGCCTTCCTTTGCTCCCCCTCCTAGCCTCCCCCCTGTCCCTGCCGAGCCAGCTAGTCCTACGCTGTCTGGCGAAATGGAGAAGCTGATCGGGATGCTGGAGAAAGGCTACATCACGTCAGAGGAGTTTCAAGAAATGAAGCGGAAACTGATCGATCGCTATGGTGCTTAGCGGATTCGTTGGTACAGAACCTTAATTTGGGCGCGGCAACCCCCTCTCTACAGGGGGTTGAGAGCAGTAGGGGTCAGGTCTTCTAACCCTGGAAAGACCTGGGTTTGCCCTTGTTCCGTAGGGGTCAGGTCTTCTGACCCTGAGATGAGACTTGGGTTTGCCCTTGTTCCGTCAGTTTTAGACCCCATCTGGGAAAACTTTAGATTTTTCAAGGGATTTCCTAAGTTATGATCCTTTTCAGCACATTATAGATGTTGCCCAAAAGATGACTCAGCAAAGCGGGTTAGCGGTTCAGTTACATATTCAGGTGATATTGTCATGAGTTGGGTTTGTAATCATGCAGGAACATCCGAAGAAGGGATGGATCCCATGGTCAATTATGGCCAGGAGTGCGTTGTCTGCGGCAAAACCGAAGGCCAAGGTAGCGGCGGGGCTGGCAGCGGGGGTAACGGTGGCGGGGGTTTACCCGTTGCGGCCATAGCGGCGGGGATTGGTCTAGTTCTGCTGTTGGGGGGTGGTTTTTTGCTCTCTCCCTCCCTGCCCGGTGTTTGCAGCGCCCTCGGCAATTGCAAGTCTTGGCAGGATGATTTTGATGAGGCTGTAGCTAAAGGAGATGAGGCGATCGGCCAGCTTGAGGGAGCCGACAGTGCTACCCTAGAAACCCTTAAGAAAGATCTAGATGATGCGATCGGTCTGCTGGAGGGAATTCCAGAAAAGGCAGAAACCTACGATGAGGCCAACATAAAGCTTGAGACCTATCGTGCAGAAGCCGAGAGTTTAGGTTCCCTTTACAAGGATCTTACTAGAAATCCTTTAATTATAGGGTACCTCGATTAATAGAGTATTTGAAGAATTTAAGTCTTAAAAACCCCA
>DALYGI010000374.1:0-4315 GCA_031971595.1 Prochlorotrichaceae cyanobacterium CTOTU29312 | reverse complement strand
CCACTCAGGCACTCCTCACCCGTTACTACGATTATGTCCTGGAAGGTCGCGGTCGCAGCGATGCCTGGCGGCAAACTCAGTTGGATATGCTGCGGGGTAATCTGGATGCTGAAATTGATCCACAGGGTTTAGCAACCATTACAGACACGGCTCATCCCAACTACTGGGCGGCGTTTGTTCCATCGGGCAACTGGGAACCAATGGAGCCCACCGATTCTGAACGCTAAATCTCAAGATTGTAAAGTCTATCCCTAATTTTCAGAGAAAAGTGAGTAGTCATCGCTACAATATTTTAGAATTTTGGGGTTTTTGTTTTAGATTTTGGGAATCTAGACAGCAGCCCTATCCCTCACCTACGCGCAGGCTGTGCCTCCAGCTAAAGGATCCCAGCCTGAACGCTGCTAACGTTATTGTCCTCCTTTTATGGCATTTTCAGTCCAAGTTGGGTCTCAGACTATTGATGGGGAGAGCGTTTTTCCCCTCCTCACGCGCTATCAACTTTTGCCTCAACTGTTGCGCGAAGTGATTATTGATCAAGCAACGGCGGAGATTGAATGTACGGCAGAAGAAGAGCAAGGGGCCCTGAAACGCCTTTGCGATCGATTCCAACTGGCCACCCCAGAGGCCCAAGCCGCCTGGGCTAAGCAACAGGGTTTAACCCCGGAAGACCTACCCACGATCGCCGTTCGTCCCCTCAAGTTGGAAAAATTTAAGGCGGCGACCTTTGGTAAAAACCTCGAATCCTATTTTCTCAAGCGTAAGGGATCCCTGGATCAGGTGATTTACTCCCTGATTCGTACCCAGGATATTGGCATCGCCCAGGAACTCTACTTTCGCTTGCAGGATGATCAGGTCTCCTTTGCCGAACTAGCCCGCGCCCACTCCCAGGGGCCGGAGGCGGAAACCGGCGGCATGGTGGGCCCCGTGGAGCTAGAAACCCCCCATCCCACCCTCGCTAAAATGTTGTCCATTAGTCAGCCGGGTCAACTGTGGCCGCCAACGAAGGTGGGGGAATGGGTGATCATTGTGCGTTTAGAGAAACTGATCCCGGCCCAACTGAATGAGGGGGTCTCTCAGCGGCTGCTCAACGAGCTTTTTAATCAGTGGCTCCAAACTCAACTGCAAGCCGTTCAACTCCTGTCGCCTTAAGCTTCTGTTGCATTAGGGACGGGCCAGTGGTTAGCCCTGCCTGAAGGCTGAATTAGTAGTAAGGTTAACAGCTACTTAACCTCAACAAGACATCCTTATAAATCCCAAGCTTCAAAACTCAACACTCAAAACTCAAAACTTAAAACTCAAAACTTAAACTCAAGCCCTATGACCTACACCCAACCCTCTATTAAAGATTTTTTAAGCGATACCCCCCCCTTTAACCAACTTCCCCAGGCGGAATTTAATACCCTTTCAGAACAGATTCGGTTATTACGGTATCGGGTGGGCCAGCCTATTTTGCGGCAGGAAACACTGCCCTATCAGCTAGCGATCGTCTTGGAGGGGAAGGTGAGACTGTTGGGATATGAGCCCGCCAGCCAAAACCCTTTTAGTCTTCAGATGCTTCAACCGGGGGATATTCTGGGTTGGATTGGGCTCTTGCGGGGGGTGCCCTGTGAGACGGCCATTGCTTCGGAAGAAACGATTTGTTTAACCTTGCCCGCCCAAACATTTTTAGGGTTAGTTCAAAAATATCCTGAGTTTGCCCGACGCTTAGAAAACCAGGTGTCGGTGGCGGAAGTCACCAGTTTAATTAGCAACCTGATTCAACAACAGGCCAAACGATCGTTAGATCTGCGCCAAACCGCCCTAGAGGCCTTTCCCCTCTGCGAAGTGGTCTACAGCAGTGGTGCGACTCCCAACCTCCGATCGGACTATACCTGGTTTTTGAGTGCGGGGACGGCGGCGGATGGAACCCCGGTGGGCAGCAGTTTAACCGCCGAAGAAGCGAAGCAGTTACCCGTCAAAACCGATCGGCTCCGGCTAGTGGGCGTACCCACCCATCTCCTCAGTCCAGCGGCAACAGAAGCGGAAGAAGAGGAACCGGTGTTAACCCCCACGGTGATGCACTCCGGTGCCAATGGCTCCAGTACGGGGGATACCTTAGAAATTACCTATGCCCCGGAAGTCCCCCCAGAGCCAGATTTAGCCCTCTACGGAGGGGACAAAGGACGGCAGCACTACCCCTTTGAGTCTGGCAAAAATCCCCTGGGATCGGGGATTGCCTGTTTCCAAATGTTGGCCCAGTACTTTGGAATGCGATCGCGGCGGGATGTGGTGCGTCGGGTTTTAGCGGATCAAATGGCCCGAACCGGGGGGATTAACCTCAACCTCTGTGGAGCGGTTTCTGAACTGTTAGGACTGAAAGCCCAACTGGTTAAGGTGCCCGTAGCCGCCATGCCCCGCCTCCAAACCCCGGCCCTAATTCTCTGGGAAGACAGTGTGGCGGTTTTATACGAAACCAGTCAGCGGCAAATGGTGGTGGCGGTGCCCTCCGAAGGCATTCGCCGACTGAATATCAATGAGTTCCAGTCTCGCTGGGGGGATGCGGGGGAAGTTTTACTGCTGGAAAAAACCAAGTCCACCCCTCAGGAAAAGTTTGGTCTGTCTTGGTTTTGGCCCTCCGTTAAAAAGTTTAGAGGGGTACTCACAGAGGTCTTTGTTGCCTCCTTCTTTGTCCAACTCTTTGGTCTAGCGAACCCCTTGATGATCCAGGTGATCATTGACAAGGTGATTGTCCAAAATAGTGTGGACACCCTCCATGTGCTGGGGGTATTCCTTGTGGTCATTGCGATCGCGGAGGCCCTGTTGAGCTATCTGCGAACGTACCTGTTTGTGGATACCACGAACCGCATTGACATGGCCCTAGGCTCAGAAATTATTGACCACCTGCTCCGTTTGCCCCTGAAATACTTTGATAAACGCCCCGTGGGGGAATTGTCTACGCGGGTGAATGAGCTAGAGCAAATTCGTCAGTTCCTCACGGGGACAGCCCTAACGGTGGTACTGGATGCGGTCTTTTCCGTTTTGTATATTGTGGTGATGGTGCTCTATAGCTGGAAACTCACCGCCGCATCCCTGGCCACCATTCCCCTCTTTATCGGGTTAACAGCGATCGTTTCGCCCATCATTCGTAGACAACTCCGCACCAAGGCAGAGCGCAACGCCCAAACCCAGTCCTACTTGGTGGAAGTGGTTTCCGGGATTCAAACCGTTAAAGCCCAAAACATTGAATTAAAATCCCGCTGGCGTTGGCAAGAGTACTATGCCCACTACGTGAGTGCGGGGTTTAAGAACGTTCAGACCTCCACCGCCGCCAGTTCCGCCAGTAATTTTCTGAACAAAATCTCGGCCCTGGTGGTGCTGTGGTTTGGGGCGGCCCTAGTGCTCAGTGGGGATTTAACCCTAGGGCAGTTGATCGCCTTTCGGATCATTTCCGGTTATGTGACCGGGCCCATGCTGCGTCTGGCTCAAATTTGGCAAAACTTCCAGGAAACCGCCCTGTCCCTAGAGCGCCTCAGTGACATCATTGACACCCCCCAGGAGGAATCGGAAGCCGATCGTAATAACATTCCCATGCCGCTGATTAAAGGTCATGTGAAATATGAAAACGTGTCCTTCCGCTTTGCCAATAATGGCCCTCAGGTTTTAACCAACGTCAACCTAGAATTTGAGGCCGGTACCTTTGTGGGCATTGTGGGCCAGAGTGGTTCCGGTAAGAGTACCCTCATGAAACTACTGCCCCGCCTCTATGATGCCCAATCGGGACGGATTTTCATTGACCAGTACGACACCATGAAGGTGGAACTCTATTCCCTGCGCCGCCAGGTGGGGATTGTGCCCCAGGATAGTTTGCTCTTTGATGGCACCGTTCAGGAAAATATTGGCTTAACCAATCCCAGCGCCACCCCAGAAGAGATTATCGAAGCCGCGACGATCGCCGCTGCCCACGATTTTATTATGGGTCTACCCGCTGGTTATAACACCCCCGTGGGAGAAAAAGGCTCCGCCCTCTCCGGGGGACAACGGCAACGGATTGCCATCGCCCGTACCATTCTTCAAAATCCCCAGTTACTTATCCTCGACGAAGCTACGAGCGCCCTGGATTACGAAACGGAGCGCCAAGTCTCCATGAACCTCCAGGATCGTTACCGCGATCGGACTGTATTTTTTATTACCCACCGCCTCAGCACCATTCGCGGAGCGGATGTGATTGTGGTCATGGATCAGGGATCCGTGGTGGAAATGGGAACCCATCAGGAGTTGATGGAGCAGCGGGGGCGCTATTTCTGCTTGTACCAACAGCAGGATACGGGTCTATAGG
>DALYGI010000373.1:0-4317 GCA_031971595.1 Prochlorotrichaceae cyanobacterium CTOTU29312 | reverse complement strand
AGATAAAATTAGCAATTTTGGCCACTAATCCCTTTTGATCGGGACAGGAGAGCAGCAGGGTAGCAGTGGAGGACATGATAACGAAAACGGAAAAGGGTTTAGGTGAGGGGGTAGGTTAATCCGACAGACCATAGTGAATGGTTTTGATCCATTTTAAGCGCTTGGGTAAAAGGGCCATACGTAGGTTCACAAAGCCAATAACCACTAACCAATGCAACATATAAACAAAGCCGAGGGCAATGCGGAAAAATTGGGGAAAACCCGAAAGCGAAATGGTTTTGGGGTCACTCAATGTAACCGCTCTGACCCGCTTACTCCCCACCCAGAGGGCGGTGAGGGTTAAGGTGAGGGCTAGACCACTAAAGGGGGAAAAAATGGGTAGGCGATGCTTGACTACGGCTAACAATAGGTCGGGAATCAGCACGGAAGGCATGAGGTATTGAATAAACCAAAAGCTAATCACATCGATCGTTTTCAGGGGCCCCATTTTATTTTTGATAATCCAACGCCAATAATCAAAATAGCGCTGATGCCCCCCTTCTCCCCAGCGATTGCGCTGATTCCAAAGATCTTTGAACCGGGTGACTCCCTCTTCCCCGACGGCGGGATGCAAACAGAATTCCACATCCCAACGATTCAGATGCAATCTAAAGGTGAGATCCAGATCATCCGTAATGGTTTCTTCATTAAAATTGCCACACTGTACCAGGGCCGATCGTCGAATAAATTGACCATTGCCCCGCAATTCCCCAATGCCGGTATAACTAATGCGTTGTTGCTGAAAATAGGAATCCAGCATCATTTCTACGGACTGTCCCTTTGTCCAAAAATTCAATTCACTATTTAAAATTGCCTTGCGGGTTTGTACAGCCCCTACCCGATCGGAAACCTGAAAAATGGGCAATACCTGACGCACTAAATGGGGGGGAACCTGGGCATCCGCATCAAAAACCGCAATAATTTCCCCCTCCGTTTGCTCCAGAACCGCGTTGAGGGCTCCTGACTTGCCCCCCTTCGCCGTGTCCGCCGATCGTCGAAACACATTCAGTTGGGGATATTTCTGCTGTAAACGGTCTAAAACCTCTGGAGTACGATCGTCACTGTTATCGTCCACAATCCAAACCTCCGTGCGATCGGTGGGATAATCCACCGTACACAGTTGCTCCACCAGCGCCCCAATCACCGCCTCCTCATTTTTCGCCGCCGCCACCAGGGTAATCGTAGGCCCGGTCAAGCACTGAGCATCCGCAAAAGCCGGGGGAACCGATCGGGGGCGGGCTGTGAGTAAGCGCACCGCTTGGACACTGAGCAAAGCCGTAAAACCCACCACAAAGGCAGAGCCCCAGGGTACCTGATGCAGGGTAAAGACAACGCTCCAAGACACACTCAGCACCAACGCCGCCTTCAGTCGTCGGTAGCGAAACCCCTGCCGATAGTCAGGGCCATCCATTGCCATCAACTCCACCCTCTCATCATCAGACTCCTGATCGGAAGGGGAAGGGAAAGAGCTAAGGGACTCACAGGGATCCTGAAAGTTACTGGTCATAGAGGTTGGGGATGTTGGGCGCTGCTGGCAATACTCTGCTTTATCCTCATACCATAAGGGGTTATGGCAACAAAAGGCTAGTATTCGATCGGGGAAGGGCGCAGAAGGGCACAGAAGCAATCTGACTACCTTTCTGAGTGCCTTATTTTGTTACTATTTGAAGGGCGTTACAGAGGATTTCCGCAATGACTGAGAAAAAGGTTGTGATTTCTCCCTCCATTTTATCGGCAGACTTTAGCCGCTTGGGAGAAGAAGTTCGGGCTGTGGATGAGGCCGGAGCCGATTGGATTCACGTTGATGTGATGGACGGGCGGTTTGTCCCCAACATCACGATCGGCCCGTTAATTGTGGAGGCCCTGCGTCCGGTGACCCAAAAGCCCCTAGACGTTCACCTGATGATTGTGGAGCCTGAAAAATATGTAGAAGACTTTGCCAAGGCCGGGGCTGATATTATTTCCATTCACGCCGAGCATAATGCGTCTCCTCACCTCCATCGGACTTTGTGCCAAATTAAAGAACTGGGCAAACAGGCCGGGGTGGTACTCAATCCCTCCAGTCCGTTGGATTTAATTGATTACGTCCTCGAAGTCTGCGATCTCATTTTAATTATGAGTGTGAATCCCGGCTTTGGGGGACAAAGCTTCATTCCCGCTGTGGTACCCAAAATCAAGCGCCTCCGGGAAACCTGCGAAGAACGGGGCTTAGATCCCTGGATTGAGGTAGACGGGGGCTTAAAAGGGAATAACACCTGGCAGGTACTAGAAGCCGGTGCCAATGCGATCGTTGCAGGCTCTGCGGTGTTCAAAGCCCCCAATTATGCCGAAGCGATCGAGGGGATTCGTCAGAGTAAGCGTCCTGCCTAAGGGATCGAGAGGGATCTAAGCGATCGTTTTAGAACACCGTGGGGTTCAAAGGAAGGCGGCAGCTAATTGAAACAGCGCTTGACACCGTGATTGCTCAATTAGTGGGCCGCTTTTTCATTCAGAGATTGAGAGATTTGGAACTCGCCTCTGGACAGCAATGAGGGAACTTCTGCATTTCTAGAGGATGGGCTAAAATCGTAGCACTTGCTACCCACTTTCTGCCCTCTGGAGTTCTGATTGATGAGCCAGTCTCCCCTGCCCCCCGACTTTGATCCCGCCGCGATCACCGAAGCGCAAATCACGGAAATTTACAACAGTTTTAATCCCTTTCGTCCCCTAGAGCCGGGGGATAACTTTTATGTGGACTGTCATGCGGTGCGAGGCAATGACAACATTGTGCGGGAGTTGGGTAAAAAGATTGAGCGATCGATGGAATCCACCTGTCAGTTGTACACCGGGCACCGGGGCGTTGGTAAATCTACAGAACTGAAGCGGCTGAAGCAATATCTGGAGGGGAAAGGTTGCAAGGTCATTTACTTTGCCTCCGATGATGATCTGGATACGGAAGATACCCAGTACATGGACATTTTGCTGGCCTGTGTGCGGCATATTCTCGAAGACTTACAGAAAAATGCGGATGCCCGACCCGTAGTGAACTGGCTGAAAGCTCGCTGGGAAAGCCTTTCTGACCTAGCCCTTACGGAAATTAGAGTAGAAGACTGGACGCTAGAAACCGGCATTGGTCAATTTGCCCGACTGACCGCCACCCTGCGCCAGGTGCCAGGAACCCGCCAGAAAATCCGGGAGTTGATTGATATTCACTCCATTTCCTTAATTGAGTCCCTGAACCAATTTATTGACGAGGCCAAACAAAAGCTGAGAGTAGAGCGGCTGGTGGTGATGGTGGATAACCTCGATCGCATTGCCCCGGTACTGCAAGAGAATGGCGACACTAACCACGAAACCATTTTCATCGACCGCAGCAACCAACTGCGGGGGCTGAACTGCCATGTCATTTACACCGTGCCCCTGCCCCTGATCTACTCCAACAAAGCCTCTACCCTGCGGGATACCTACGGCGATTTTCAGGTATTGCCCATGATTATGGTGCAGGATCCCACGGGTCAGGACTTCCCCGATGGGCTGGCCAAGGTGCAGGAACTCATTGTGCGACGGGTACAGCCCTACATCCCAGCGGTGAACAGTCCCGCTGCCCTGGTGGGGAGTATCTTTGAGTCGGAAGCAGCACTGCGACAGTTGTGCGTGATCACCGGCGGGCATTTGCGGGAAGTGATGCAGGTAATGCAAGTGGCGATGGATCTGTCGGATCAGTTTCCCCTGACCCTGGGAACCCTGCGCCAAGCGTTGAGCCGTGCCCGGCGGGTCTATCGGGACACCGTGGATCAGGAAAACTGGCCTAAGTTAGCGGCGGTGGCCAAAGCCAAACAGTTACACAACGAAGAGGAGTATCGTCAGTTGCTTTTTTCCCGCTGTGTGCTGGAGTATCGGTACACCGATGCCAATGGGAAGGAGCAGCGCTGGCATGATGTGCATCCATTACTAAAGGATGTCCCGGAGTTTCAGCAGGCAAAGGCGAAGCTGCAAGATATCAAATCTGTTTCCACTTTTGATCAGGATTCTCCTTTGCTGAAAGTGATGAATGAAGCGGAACAGGAATATTCTCAACTCGTCGAAAACAAGCGCTATGGAGAAGCCGCAAAAATTGCAAAAAAAATTCATGATATGTGGGAAGAGCAGGTAGAATCCATGAAGCACAATCCCAAAAGTGATGATTATATTGCGGCGGTAGCCTGGTCATCCTATTGGCATCTACGGTATAACCTCTACAAAGCAAGGAGTTAAACGCTGTGGTGGAAGTTAATGAAGCCCTTTCTTTAGTACCGACGG
>DALYGI010000372.1:0-4361 GCA_031971595.1 Prochlorotrichaceae cyanobacterium CTOTU29312 | reverse complement strand
CACGATCGCCGGTTAGCGACTAGACGATCGTACCCGCTGTCTGTACCCGCTATTAGCCTGAAACCGCTAAAGTTAGAGCTAAAGTTAAAACTGTCCAAAACGATCGCCTTAACCGTTCCTCGTTCCTATGGCTCTGTCTTCTATCCTTCGCTACCTGGGTCAGTCGGCGTTAACCCAAGATCTAATCCCGAAGTTAGCCCTGGGCTCTCTCCGTCTCACTGGGGCCGATCGCTTTGCGCGGGGGTTGGTGGCTTCTACCCTGGCCCAACAAATCCATCGCCCTCTGTTGGTGATTACGGCAACGTTGGAGGAGGCGGGACGCTGGGCGGCTCAGTTAGAGCCGATGGACTGGCAAACGGTGCATTTTTACCCCACGGCGGAGTCTTCCCCCTATGATCCCTTTGATTCGGAAGCGGAGATGCTCTGGGGGCAGATGCAGGTGTTGTCGGAATTATTGGGGGCACGGAGTTCAACCCCTGAGCAAGAGAATCACAATCATCAAAATAACCACAACCATCAAAAAAATCTGGCGATCGTCTGTACGGAGCGGGCGTTGCAGTTCCACTTACCGCCCCCTGCACAGTTTCAAGACTATGCCCTACGGCTAAAGCCAGGGGCGGAGGTGAGTTTAGCGGAACTGGGCAAAACCTTGGCCCGTCTGGGTTACGATCGTTGTGCCACGGTGGAAATGGAGGGGCAGTGGAGTCAACGGGGGGATATTTTGGATATTTTTCCGGTGGCTTCGGAGTTGCCGGTGCGGTTGGAGTGGTTTGGGGATGAGTTGGAGCGGTTGCGGGAGTTTGATCCAGCCACCCAGCGATCGTTGGATCCACTGCCGGAACTGGTACTCACGCCCACCAGTTTTTCACCCCTGATTCAAGCGGCGTTACTAGAACGATCGGCTCTGGATTCCAATCTGGATTTGGAGGGTTTACTCACACCTAGCGACCTGGAAAAACTCCTAGAAAATCAACCGGTGGAGGGCATTCGTCGCTACTTGGGTCTTGCCTACGATCGTCCCGCTACGCTTCTGGACTACCTGCCCGTGAATACCTTGATTGCCTGGGATGAACCGGAGCAGTGTCTGGCCCACGGGGAGCGCTGGTGGGAGCATGCTGAGGAGCAGTGGCAGGAGTTAAACTCCGGGCTACAAGCTCAAACTACACCAACTACAACTACAACTACACCAACTACACTCCCGAAGATTCACCGCCCCTTCCCGGCGATCGTCGATAGCCTCAAACGCTTTCCCCTGGTGCAACTGGCGGCACTGCATACTCCCACCCCACCCCAAACGATCGCTGTTGGTCTGGAGCCCGTGCATACCCTCAACCTGGCCAGTCGCCCCATTCCCGCTATTCCCAATCAGTTCGCTAAACTGGCGGAGAGTATTCGCACCGAGCAACGCAACCGCTTTGGTATCTGGCTGATTTCTGCCCAACCTTCCCGCATGGTGTCCTTAGTCCAGGAGCATGATGGTACGGCTCAGTTTCTGCCCAACCCTAAGGACTACCCCGCCATCGACAAGTTGCAAATTCAGCATACGCCCGTAGCCCTGAAATACTCTGGACTGGCGGAAGTCTCCGGCTTTATTTTGCCTACTTTCCGGCTCATGGTGGTCACCGATCGGGAGTTCTTTGGTCAGCATACCTTGGCCACTCCCAGTTATGTCCGCAAACGCCGCCGCGCTGCCTCTAAGCAGGTGGATCCGAACCAACTGAAACCGGGGGATTATGTAGTACATCGGAACCATGGACTGGGGCAGTTCCTGCGCTTAGAACCCCTGACAGTGAATGGGGAAACGCGGGAGTATTTGGTGTTGCAGTATGCGGATGGTTTACTGCGGGTCGTAGCGGATCAGGTGGGGTGTCTGTCTCGTTACCGCTCCACCAGTGAGGAACCCCCCATCCTCAACAAAATGACCGGTAAAGCCTGGGAAAAGGCGAAGGAAAAGGCCAAGAAAGCCATTCGCAAGGTGGCAGTGGACTTACTCAAACTCTACGCAGAACGATCGAAGCGACAGGGGTTTGCGTTTCCGGTGGATCAGCCCTGGCAGCAGGAGTTGGAGGAGTCTTTTCCCTATCACCCCACTCCTGACCAACTCAAGGCCGTGGCGGACGTAAAGCGAGATATGGAAAGCGATCGGCCCATGGATCGCCTCGTGTGTGGGGATGTGGGCTTTGGTAAAACGGAAGTGGCGATCCGTGCCCTCTTCAAGGCCGTGACCTCCGGCAAACAGGTCGCACTCCTAGCCCCCACCACCATTTTAACCCAGCAGCACTACCACACCCTCAAGGAGCGCTTTGCCCCCTATCCTATCCAAGTGGGACTGTTGAACCGGTTTCGCTCCACTGCGGAGAAAAAGGAGATTTTGCAACGCCTGGCCACGGGGGAGCTAGATGTGGTGGTGGGCACCCATCAACTGTTGGGAAAAAGCGTGAAGTTCAAGGACTTGGGACTGCTGGTGGTGGATGAGGAGCAACGCTTTGGGGTGAATCAAAAGGAAAAAATTAAAGCCCTGAAAACGGAAGTGGATGTGTTAACCCTCAGTGCCACTCCCATTCCGCGCACCTTGTATATGTCCCTGTCTGGAGTGCGGGAAATGAGTTTAATTACCACGCCGCCCCCCTCCCGCCGTCCCATTAAAACCCATCTGTCTCCCTACGACCCGGAGATGATTCGCGCCGCCATTGCCCAGGAACTCGATCGCGGTGGCCAGGTGTTTTATGTGGTGCCACGGGTGGAAGGCATTGAGGAAGTCGCCGCTAAAATTCAGTTAATGTTGCCCACGTTGCGCCTAGCGATCGCCCACGGCCAGATGGATGAAAGCAGTTTGGAATCCACGATGTTAGCTTTTGGCAACGGCGAAGCGGATGTGATGGTTTGTACCACCATTATTGAATCCGGTTTAGATATTCCCCGCGTCAATACGATCTTAATTGAAGATGCCCATCGCTTCGGTTTATCCCAACTGTATCAACTGCGGGGACGGGTGGGAAGATCGGGGATTCAAGCCCATGCTTGGCTCTTTTTTCCCGATCAAAGATTGCTCACGGAAACCGCACGGGAACGACTTCGAGCCATTCAAGAATTTACCCAACTGGGCTCCGGGTTTCAGTTAGCCATGCGGGACATGGAAATTCGCGGTGTGGGCAATTTACTGGGCATGGAGCAGTCCGGTCAACTGGAAGCGATCGGCTTTGATTTGTATATGGAACTGTTAGAAGAATGTCTCAATGAAGTGCGGGGTCAAGAAATTCCCAAGGTGGATGACACCCAGGTGGATTTGGCCTTAACCGCCTTTATTCCCGCCGACTATATGCCCAACCTGGAAGAGAAAATGGGTGCCTACCGCGCTGTGGCCACGGTCAAATCCAAAGCGGATCTAGAACAAATCGCCAGAGACTGGAACGATCGCTACGGTGCCATTCCCGAACCCGCCCAACAACTGCTGCGAGTCATGGAACTAAAACAAATTGCCAAAACCGTGGGCTTTTCTCGCATTAAACCGGAGGCAAAACAACACATTTGTTTAGAAACCCCCATGGAGGAGCCCGCCTGGAAACTCATGAGTGAGAAACTCCCGAAACACCTGCAATCCCGGTTTGTGTATCAGGGCAAAAAGGTTATCGTGCGGGGGTTAGGAGTGTTGCCAGTCCATAAACAAATGGATGATTTAATTGAATGGCTAGGGCATTTACAGGGGGCTTTACCCCTAGCAGAGCAGGATGATCTTCCTCAGTAAATTAGACTCTCAAAAGTTGGGCTCTCAAAACTAAATTAGTATGCCTTGGGGGTAAAGGCTTCAGGGGTATCCAACTCAAAAAGTTCATCATGGATACGAGCGACATAAAACCCAGCTTGTAGGGCTTTTTCTCGTAATTCCGCAGATATATCCACTGCCGCTAAAATACCATAAAGGGTTCTATGCTGGTGTTCTGGGAAAAAAGTACGAAACCGTTCAAGACTGTTGTGAAGTTGAGGGATTGCTTCTTCCCTGGCATGACTTTTAACTTCGACAATATAGGCCGTATTGAGGTCTCCATTGTTATAGGCAAATACATCCAATTGTAACTCTTTTCCACCTTTCCTCGCCCGGATGCTGGGACTAATGACCTCCATCTTAAACTTTTCCCTCAGCAGCATTTCCATGGACGGCAGGGCCATACCTTCCGTAAAACTGCCAAATTTTTTGCCTAGTCCTCCAATTTGCTTCCCTAGCTCTTTGATCTCACGATTGGTTTCTCTTTGAGATTCTTTGATCTGCCGATCGGTTTCTTTCTGAGCTTCCCTCAGTTCTCTGATCTCACGATCGGTTTCTTTCTGGGACTCTCTTAGTTCTCTGATCTGCCGATCGGTTT
>DALYGI010000371.1:0-4363 GCA_031971595.1 Prochlorotrichaceae cyanobacterium CTOTU29312 | reverse complement strand
AAGGTGCCCGTGGAAGACATTATCGATCGTTCTAAGGGAGTCTTTAACCTCGGTACCGATCGGAAGATTACCGACACAACTTTGATGCAAACCTACTGGGCTAGGAACGCCTCCTATCCCTTCAAGAGCCATGATTTGTGGTTCCTCACGGAGAATATTCGTTGGGGCTATTACGAGCCAGATTTAGACACCAAAGCCCTCGTGGATCAGGTGAACCGGGAAGACCTCTGGAAAGAAGCAGCAAAAGCCCTCGGCGTAGCGGAAGCAGAGATTCCCACCAGTAGTTCTCGTGGGGTAGAAACCTTCTTTGACGGGGTGAAGTTTGATCCAGAAGATCCCGCCGCCTACCTCAGTGGATTAGCGATTAAGAAAGCCTAAATTACTTCAGTGATTTAAGTACCAAGATCCCCAGTTTTCTTTAAGTGCCAAGATCCCCGGTTTCTTGTAGAACGAAGCCCAATCTCTTGATGCTATGTCCCCAGAAACCGGGGATCCTGAGAATAACTTAGCTGTACATCCAACTCTAAATCTTCTTTCTCTGACTTTCTAGGGAGAACGATTTAGAAAAAGCTAATTTCCATGCTTTCCCCCTCTATTTCCCCTCCCTGAAGTATTAATTTTTCATTCTTCTGTGTTCCTATGGCCCAAAGTTCTAATCGATCAAACTCTACAGTTAATCCTATGCTGGCTAAGGTTTTCGAGCAGTTGAGAAAAGTAGGGATTTCCGCCGCTGCCATTTTGATCTTCCTTGTCCTCTGGCAGTTATTGTGTTCCAGTCCTCAGGCAACCCTTCCCGGGCCTATTCAAGTTTTAGAAGATACGTGGGAATTAATTATTGATCCCTTCTTTGATAATGGTGGAACGGATGTGGGGCTATTCTGGCAAATTATTGCTAGTTTGAAGCGGGTGGCGATCGGCTTTACCCTCTCCACGATCGTGGGGATTTTGGTGGGGATGATTATTGGCAGTAATCGCCTGATTTATGACGCGATCGATCCCATTTTTCAGGTGTTAAGAACCGTTCCCCCCCTGGCTTGGCTGCCCATTTCCCTCGCCGCCTTTCAAGATAGCCAACCCTCCGCCATTTTTGTTATTTTTATTACCTCCATTTGGCCCATTCTGATTAATACCGCTGTTGGCGTTCAGCAGGTTCCCCAGGATTATCGCAACGTGGCCTTAGTCCTGCAATTGCCCCAGTGGAAGTATTTTACAGAAATCCTTTTTCCGGCTACCATTCCCTACATTTTTACAGGGTTAAGAATTGGCATTGGTCTCTCCTGGCTAGCGATCGTTGCGGCGGAAATGCTGATTGGTGGGGTTGGCATCGGCTTCTTTATTTGGGATGCCTGGAATAGTTCTTTAATTAGTGAAATTATTCTAGCCCTCATTTACGTTGGTATCGTGGGACTCTTACTCGATCGCTGTGTGGAGTTGATTGGTAACTTTTTCCTGAAAGGGCAACAGAAATAAAGGGTTCTCTGGAAATTTCCAGACAGCCCAATCAAGGACAAAAAAAGAGAGGATCGCCATGAGTATTTTTGTAGAAGTTGATCAAGTCGATAAGATATTTTCCCTGCCCAATGGGGGCGAATATATTGCCCTCAAGGGGATTGACTTAAAAATTAAACAGGGTGAATTTATTTCCCTTATTGGCCACTCTGGTTGTGGCAAATCCACCCTACTCAATATTGTGGCCGGCCTCGATCAAGCCACCCACGGCGGTGTAGTTTTAGAAGGTCGGGAGATTCGTAAGCCCGGCCCCGATCGCATGGTGGTTTTTCAAAACTATTCCCTATTACCCTGGAAAACCGTCCGGGAAAATATTGCCCTAGCGGTGGATTCCGCCCTCCAAAACCAACCTAAAGGCGATCGTCGCGGCATTGTGGAGCAGCATATTGACCTAGTGGGATTGCGTCACGCCGCCAATAAATATCCCCATGAACTGTCCGGGGGGATGAAACAACGGGTCGCCATTGCCCGCGCCCTTTCCATTCGTCCCAAAGTCTTGCTGCTGGATGAACCCTTTGGCGCTTTGGATGCCCTCACCCGTGGCAACCTGCAAGAGCAACTGATGCAAATCTGCCAGGAAGGGAACGTGACCGCCATCATGGTCACCCACGACGTGGATGAAGCCCTGCTCCTTTCCGATCGGGTGGTGATGCTCACCAATGGCCCCCAAGCCCGCATCGGGCAAATTTTAGATGTACCCATCCCCCGGCCCCGCGATCGGATGGAAGTGGTGAAACATCACCGTTACTATGCCCTACGCAATGAAATTATTTACTTTTTAAATCAGCAGAAACGGGCAAAGAAAGCCAAATTCACCCCCGCCGTTGCCGTTGCCAGCCATGGTCTGGAAAAAGTCAACCTCAACCTCGGCTTTATTCCCCTCACCGACTGTGCCCCCCTGGTGGTTGCTCAGGAGATGGGCTTTTTCAAAGAATACGGTCTAGAGCAGGTCACCCTCTCCCGCGAACCCAGTTGGGACTCCGTGTCCGAAGGCCTCCGAGACGATCGTTTAGACGGCGCAATTATGGTGGCCGGAATGCCCCTCGCCATGACCCTAGGGGTGGCCGGGAAACCCATCTTGCCCATGATTACCGCCATGGTGGTGAGCCGCAACGGTAACGCCATCACCCTCAGCAACAAAACCAAAAATGCCGGGGTCAGGACTTTAGCAGACTTCAAAGCCTTTGTAGACTTCAACCCCAGCAAAGAAGTCTTGGGTATGGTTCATCCGGCCTCCATGCAAAACTTACTCCTCCGGTACTGGCTCGCCGCCGGAGGCATTGATCCCGATCAGGACGTGGAATTGGCGGTCATTCCGCCGCCCCAGATGGTGTCTAACTTAAAAGCCAATAGCATCCACGGTTACTGTGTAGGGGATCCCTGGAATAACTGGGCCGTCAAGGAAAATCTAGGGTTTGTCATTGCCACTGACCTCGAACTGTGGATGGCGCACCCGGAAAAAGTGTTAGGGGTTCGAGAAGATTGGGTCTTGAAATATCCAGAAACCCATCTAGCCCTGGTCAAAGCCATCATGAACGCCTGTGAATACTGCGACGACTTCCGCAACCGCCCCGCCATTTTAGAACTCCTGGCCCGTCCCGAATACGTGGGTGCGCCCATCGAATACATCCGTCCCGGCTTCCTTGACCATTACGATCGGGGCTTAGGAGAAGTCCCCACCCCCACCCTCCGTTTTAATCAGTTTTACGTCGATCGCACCAACTGCCCCGGTCGAGGCGAAGCCCTGTGGATTTTGACCCAACTAGCCCGTTGGAACCTAGCCCCTTTCCCCAAAAACTGGCTAGAGGTACTAGAGCGAGTGCGCCGCCTCGATCTCTTTAGCGAAGCAGCCCGGGCCGTAGGCTGGCCAGACATCGAACCCCCCTCCACCCCCTTTGCCCTCTTTGACGGCATCACCTTTGATCCCAATGATCCGTTAGGGTATTTGGATAAATTATCTATCAAACGATCGTTTTCGATCGAAGAAATCCCCCTGGGTTAGGGTTTAGGGAACAGGTTACAGGGGACAGGGTTTAGTTTTGAGTTTTGAGTTTTGAGTTTTGAGTTTTGAGTTTTGAGTTTTGAGTTTTGAATTTTGAATTGAACTCTGGTGAGGATCAAGACAAATTTTTTAACCTAGACTTAGACCCTGTTGCTCAAAACTGACCCACCCCTAACCCCTCCCAAGAGGGGAATTAGATTAACGTTCAAACCTACTCCCCATTCCCTATTCCCTATTCCCTATTCCCTGTCCCCTATCCCCTACTTCCCATGACAAACGAGAGCTTTTTAACCATTAGTAACGTTTCTAAAGTCTACGACACACCGAAAGGCCCCTATACCGTTTTAGATGGGGTTAATTTTACCGTCAGAGAAGGGGAATTTGTCTGTATTATTGGCCACTCTGGCTGTGGTAAAAGTACTTTACTGAATATGGTAGCTGGTTTTTCTCAGCCTTCTCAAGGGGTGGTTTATCTTCAGGATAGGCCTGTGGCTAAACCGGGGCCCGATCGCATGATGGTGTTTCAAAACTATTGTCTGTTGCCCTGGAAAACTGCTTTTGAAAATGTCTATCTTGCTGTGGAATCGGCTTACCCCAATAAGACCCGTCCTGAAAAAGTTGGCATTACCCATGAGCACTTAAACCTGGTGGGGCTGACGGAGGCGGCTAAAAAATACCCCGGTCAACTCTCTGGGGGGATGAAGCAACGGGTAGCTATTGCACGGGCTTTGGCCATTCGTCCTCAGGTGTTAATTTTGGATGAACCTTTTGGCGCTTTGGATGCTATTACCCGCGAAGAATTACAGGATGAACTGTTGAAAATTTGGCGAGATCATCGTACTACCGTGTTAA
>DALYGI010000370.1:0-4373 GCA_031971595.1 Prochlorotrichaceae cyanobacterium CTOTU29312 | reverse complement strand
GTTAGAAAAGCTTTGTCAGGAAACGGGTTTAACAACACCTGATGAACCTTTACCTCCCTATGGAACATTAGGTTTTCGAGTTCAACCCTATGGTTTATTAAAGTGGCATGATTTATTTACGCCGCGTCAATTGTTGTCGTTAATGACGTTTGTGAAGTGGGTACGGAAGGCTCATGATGAGTTATTGACTCAGGGCTATGAGGAGGAGTTTGCAAAAGCGATCGTTACTTATTTAACTTTAGGTATTACCAAAATAGCAAGCCGTGGTAGTAATGTCGGTGTCTATCATTCAGGACGAGAAACAATAGAAAGTCCTATTAGTAACGGTCGTTTACCTATGTCCTGGGATTTTCCAGAAACAAACCCTATTGGTTCAGGTTCAGGGAATTGGAGTGATGCAGTTGCTTGGACAATTGATACTGTAAAGAATTTAATGTTAATTACAGATTCTGCAAATATAAGTAGAAATCCGTCTCAGGCTATTGGTTTAGAAAATAATATTTTAGATGCCGTAATAACCGATCCTCCCTATTTTGATGCTGTCCCTTACGCTGATTTATCAGATTATTTTTATGTCTGGTTGAAACGTTCAATAAATAATCTTTATCCTCAACATTTCACAGCAAAATTAACGCCTAAAAAACAAGAAGCAACGATGGAACCCTCACGGCATGGGGGAGATAAAAAATTAGCGGCACAAGCTTATGAAAACATGATGCACCAGGCTTTTTGCGAAGCTAATCGAGTCCTAAAAGATGGTGGATTAATGTGTGTTGTTTATGCCCATAAAACAACCGCAGGCTGGGCAACTCTGATTGATTCTCTTCGCCGTTCAAAGTTCACAATTACCGAAGCATGGCCGTTAGACACTGAACAACAAGGCGGATTAAGAGGACTTAGGGCTTCCCTTGCCTCTAGTATTTTTCTAATTTCCCGAAAACGCACCACCTCCCAAATTGGTGACTTTGCTATGGACGTTCAACCCCAACTGCGGGAGATTATCCAAAGCCGGGTAAAAAACCTCATGGAAGAAGGGGTCAGCGGTGCGGATTTAGTCATCGCTTGTGTTGGGGCAGGACTGCGTGCCTATACCCAATTCGATAGCGTCGAACTGCCCAACGGCGACGAGCTTGATGCCAGTACCTTCCTCGACGAAGTACAAAAAGAAGTAGCCGAAACCATCCTGCGGGAAGTGCTAAACTGCGACTCCAAAGGTGTATCCCAGATTGATAAAACCACCCAATATTACATCTTAGCCCGCTATGAGTATGGAGAAGCCGAAGTAGACTTTGATGAAGCCAACACCCTCGCCAAAGGAGTCGGCGTAGAATTGGATGGCCCCAACGGATTAACGGATGGTAAAATCGCATTAGTCGCAAAAACCAAAAACACCGTTAAACTACGGAATTATGTAGAACGGGGAGAATTTGAAGGATTAGGACTAAGGGATTGGGAATCAGGAAAACGTAAAGAATTTAATCAGCCCTCACCCCAACCCTCTCCCAGTGGGCGAGGGAGCCATCAACCGAGTTTAATTGATATTCTTCATCGTTTACTGTGGCTCATTCAACATAAACCCGGAGACATTGGAGAATACATCGCCCTATCCCAACCCGATAGCGGTCAACTGCGATTAGTAGCCCAAGCCTTAGCCGGACGAGCTTTAACCGATTCAGGAATTGGGAATCAGGAATCAGGGCTTAATGAAGAAACCATAAAACCCAACCCCCGCACCCCAGAACAACAAGCGATCGATACCCTGCTAGCCTCTTGGAAACGAACGATCGAAGAAAACTTATTTACCCAGAAAAAATTATGACCGAAACCATAGGAAAGTCTCAAAATGGAGTACCAATTCGATTACCTGAAGAACGTTGGCAACACATTATTACTCGTCATGGAGGACTCAATGACAAAAAGGAATTTTTATTGGAAACGATCGCTCATTCCATTAATCGTTGTCTATGACGATGAAGCTGATGTCATTTACATTGACTTTTATAATCCACCTAGGTCAAGTAATGACACTGAATTAACCGACGATGATGTGATTATTCGCTATGGAGAATTAGAAGAAATTGTCGGTTTAACTATCCTTAATGCCAACACCCGCTAACCCAAAGGAAATAAAAATATGACTAACCTAGAAACCCAAGTTCTACAAGAACTACGCCAACTACCCCCAGAAAAACAAAATCAAGTACTCAATTTTGTGCAATTTCTTAAACAAGAACAAAAACCTAAATCTCTGAAAAGTGTACGAGGACTATGTGCAGATTTAAACTTTGATCTTACAGAAGAAGATATTGCCGAAGCTAGAGCAGAAATGTGGAGTAACCTTGGTGAGGAGATTCCTAATTCCTAATTCCCAATTCCCAACTCCCAACCCCCAACCCCTAATTCCCAACCCCCAATTCCCAACCCCTAATTCCCAATTCCCAATTCCCATGACCCCCTACCAACTCAAACCCTGGACACAAGTTGTTACCCCCCACTCCGACATCACCACCGGTAACCTCAGTAACGATATTTTTGCCGCCAGCCTTAGCCAAGTAGTGCGCCAAGACCCCAACTGCCCAGCAGTTTATCGGGATGCCCGTAAATTCTTTGAAGCCACCTATTTAACCAAAGAACTCCGTAGCCTCCTCGAAGATGTGCTGAAAGGATTATGTGGCCAAGCCACCGATACCGTTTTACAACTGCGAACCCCCTTCGGCGGCGGCAAAACCCACTCATTGGTCAGCCTGTATCACATCACCCAACATCGCCAAGAATTAAACTCCATTCATAGCCTTAGTACCCTGCCCGATCCCGGAAAAGTTAGCGTTTTATCCTTTATTGGTTTCGACAAGGGAGCCCAATCTGGCATTGAAATCAACGGACAAAAAATCCTTACCCCCTGGGGATATTTAATCTGGCAATTGGGTCAACAACGACACCAAGATTTGTTTTCATTGGTTGCTGAAGAAGATGCCCAACGAATCGCACCGGGAAATGATACCCTCCGCCGCATTATTGGCAACGAACCCACCCTCATTCTGTTAGATGAATTCTTGTCTTATGTAGACAGTGCCATGGGTGTAACAGTGGGAGATTCTACCTTTGGCCGCCAAGTCCTGACCTTTGTACAACGCTTAACGGAAGTCGTGCGGGAATTACCTAAAACAGTGATGGTGTATTCTCTTCAAGCCAGCGTCAAAGAAGCGATCGGCAATGAAGGACTATTGGAAGTATTAGATAAATTAGTGTCCCGCGTCGATGCCAAAAAAGAACCCGTTTCTGGCGATGAAGTGATGAAAGTGATTCAACGTCGGCTGTTTAGCACCGTCGGCGATCCAGCCATCATTCAAGAAGTCGCTCGACAACAGGCTGAACTATATCGCAGATTTTATTATACCTATGCTGACAGCGATCGAAGTAAGCAGGAAATTGACCAACAAGCCCAAATTTTAGCCGAACGTATTGAAAGTAGTTATCCCTTCCATCCCGACCTACTCGACTTAATGTATCACCGTTGGGGCAGTTTACCCAGTTACCAACGTACTAGGGGCGCATTACAGTTTTTAGCCCGTACCGTAGCCTATCTTTGGCAACAGAATGATCCCCTGTGGTTGATTTATCCCGGCAGTATTCCCTTAACTGACATCAATGTTAAGCAGCCCTTTTTTAGCCAAGTGGGTCAACAGGATGCCTATGAATCCGTAATTGCCGCCGACATAGCCGGACGCAAAGCCAAAGTAGAAATCGTCAATCAACGCCTAGGCAACGATGCCCCTGCGATCGCCCCCTTAAAAATTGCAACCCGTTTAGCCGTGGCCATTTTGATGTATTCCTTTGGCGCTAAAAGTGGGGAAGATCGAGGGGTAATGGAGCAAGAAATTGCCGCTTCCTGTTTAACAGAAACCCTAGACCGAACCACCCTCACCGCCGCCTTAAGTGACCTCCGGGAAGAATTATTATATTTACACTATGTGGGGAAACGGTATCGATTTGAAACCAAACCAAACCTAAATAAACTGATTGCCGATGAAGAATCTAAAATTTCCGCAGAAGATAGCTTACAAGTCATTCGAGAGCAATTAGAATCTGGTTTAAAAGCAGATAAAGGCGAAATCATTTTATGGACCAAAGACTCTAGTTGTATTCCTGATAACCTGACAAAATTTATTGTGACCTATTTAGATGGCAGTTGGGCCGAAAAAAGTCCCGACGTGATCAAAGAATCCCTCATGAATTGGGTGGAATATCGGGGCAACAGTAAGCGCATTTCTAAAAACTGTCTCGCCTTCGTAGTTCCCAATCGTCAGCAAATGGATAAAGCCCGCAGCACAGCCCGAATCTACCAAGCGATCGTCTCCTTGTTAGATCAGAAG
>DALYGI010000369.1:0-4373 GCA_031971595.1 Prochlorotrichaceae cyanobacterium CTOTU29312 | reverse complement strand
GTACGGGGCAGGGACGACTCATGGGGTTAATTTTTACCGGAATTGGTTTAATCACGATCGTTCTTTCTACCCAACATTACTTTTCCATCGCTCATGACATCGATCGCCAAGCCTATGAACCTCGATCTGCTGCAATTTTAATCTTTAGTTTCTTGATTTTTTGTTTAGGCGGAGGTGTTATTTTTTTAATTTTGTCCTTGCCATAAGCGACTTACAGCATGAACTTGAAATCTTAAAATTCCTATAGAATGGGAAGGCTACCATGTCTCCAATAGGTTCCTCTAAAACCCAAAAAAAGAACATTAAAACAGTGAACATTAAAATTAGAATTCCTCAATGTTATCAATCAGATTCAATCATTTTGAACCTGGTCTCTTTGTATGGGCTAACCATCAACATCAACTCTGCCCTCTTAACAGAAGGGAGTACAGAGGGATGGTTTGATTTAGATCTCAGGGGTGAAGCTGGCGCGATCGAGGCGGCGCTTAGCTATTTAAATGATTTTGACTTAGGTACTTGGTCAGGTCAGACACTATTAGAAGCGACGCTGCTTAGAAGTTTCTAGTTTCTAGATATCTTCTAGCTATCTTCTAGTGATCTTGTAACTATCTTCTAATTATCTTCTAATTATATTTTGATCTCAGCGGCATAAATTTTAAATAGTTAAGTAGCAAGTTTATGAAACAGAAGTCTTAAAACCAGGAAATTTTAAATTCTCAGATTTTAAATAGAGCTTAAACAATGGAGTTTAAAACAAATGATGACTAACCCTAAAACTCGCCAAACTGAACAGCGGATACGCATTCGAGTTCCCAAAGAATTTCAACAAGAACCCATTATTTCTAGCTTGGTGTCTACCTTTGGGCTCAAAGTGAATATTAACGGTGCTCTCTTGGGCCCCAACGGTCGCACGGATGGTTGGTTTGATTTACAAGTGTCTGGTTCCGAAGCAGCGATCGACTCTGCGGTGACCTATCTTCAGGCAAAAGGGCTAGAGACCTGGCTAGGGGAAAACATCAGTGGATATTGAGTAAGAATCGCTGTATTCGTCCAGATTACAGAAAAATAAACAAAAATAAAGACTTGTACTGCTGGATCCGGCGTATATTAAAATGCCGTAAATTTGCTACAAGCACTTGGGTATTCAATGACTAGGTGGTTTCCAGTCTTGATCAGGGGCAAGGGGTACGATCGCTGTGGGTCAGGAAATGCTTGCCTCTCCCCTGATCTGCACCTGCAAGGCGATGCTGCTTTACGGCTGGGGAACTGGGGGCGGACACTGTTCTGGAGCTTGATCGGGAGTTTAGTGCTGACGATCGCCTGGAGTTTTGCCCCTGGAGTGGGGTGGGCTCAGACTCCTTCAGCCCCTGGGGATGGGCCGATCTCCGCTAAAGCGCCGAAGACCTGTCGAGTGGGGGTGTATGTGACGGGGTTACGGGGCTTTGATTTTAATAATCATTCTTTTACGACGGATTTTGAGGTGTGGAGTGTCTGCCCAACGCCAGATTTGAATCCCTTGGAGACTTTAAAATTAGTGGGGGGAATCGAGTCGGAGATGGGCGATATTACCACTCTAGAAGTCCCGAATAGATCTGATAGTTTTTCCCCTCGTCCAACCCTCTATTGGTCGCAGGCAGAGGTCAAGGCCACTTTATATTATTGGTGGAATCTTAAAAATTATCCCTTCGATCGTCAGCAACTCACGATTAATATTCAGGAATCTATTCAGAATGCCGGAAATTTTAGCTATACTCCAGATTTCTTTCAATCGGGCTATCAGCAATCTATTCCCATTCCAGGATGGAAAGTTGATGGATTTAGTATTCAAGAAAAAACGATCGGATATGATACAACCTTTGGCAATCCATCCCTCAGTGATGGTACCGGCCAATATAGTCGCTTGGTGATTACCTTGGATCTACAGCGATCGAACTTGGTGAGTTTTTTGAAGTTAACAGCGGGTGTCTATGCAGCGGTTGCTTTATCGGCCATGTCTCTCTTACTCAATGAAGACTATTCCGATCGCTTGGGTATTTTAGTGGGGACGCTGTTTGCCGCAGTAGTCAATCTTCAGGTGGCGGATTCTGCCCTAGGGCAAACGGATAGTTTCACCCTCACTGATTTTATCCATGTCATGGCGATCTTTTATATTTTTGCAGCGGCTTGTATTTCTTTATATTCTCGGAAATTAATAGAAGCCGGTCAAAATCCGATCGCATTAAAGATCGATCGCCGTATTGCTTTACCTATTTTTGTGATTTCTTTTGTCCTGTTTAATAGTGTTGTTATTGCTTACGCAGCGATCGTGGGGTAGCTATGCTGTTTTTAATTTTTCAAGTCCAATCTCGGTGGTATGCCCTAGAAGCATCCCAAGTGGTAGAAGTTATTCCTCGCGTTCAACTGCGAGAGATTCCTAACTCCCCCTCTTTTGTCTCAGGCTTATTAAATTATCGGGGTATTATTATTCCTGTGATAGACTTGGGGATTTTTTTAGAGGGCAAAATAACCTCCCCTTACCTGAGTACGCGGATTATGATTATTCAATATCCCATTCAGCATTCTAGCACTTCCCAAAGTCCAGACGCTAACCCAACCCAACCTAACTCTCCGCAGCAACCTAAAATGCAACAAAAAATACAGTATCTAGGGTTAATTGCAGAGCAAGTCACCGAAACCCTAGAACGATCGCCTGCGGACATTATCGACCCCACTTTGCCCACCCAAACGGGTCATTATCTAGGGGGAATGATCCTAGACGATCGGGGTATGGTTCAGTATTTGGGCATGGATAAACTGGTGGCAACTCTAGGATCCCATGCGTTACTGGGGGCGGTACAACGATCGGAAAACTCTGCTCCTACATCCGAATTTCAAGAACATCCCAACACAACCTGACCCACCCCTAACCCCTCCCAAGAGGGGAATTCAAAATTCAAAACTCAAAATTCAAAACTATCCCCTGTTCCCTATTCTCTATTCCCTAACAAACAACCCACCCCTAACCCCTCCCAAGAGGGGAATTCAAAATTCAAAATTCAAAACTATTCCCCTAGCCCCTTCCAAGAGGGGAACTCAAAACTCAAAACTATCCCCTGTTCCCTAACTAAAAAAATGTTCAAAAATCAATCGATGGAATCTCGCCTTAAACTTGCCTTCGGGTTTATGGGAATTTTAATTTTGATTATGGCGATCGCTGGCTGGGTTAATAGCGAACGCTTGGGTAAGCACATTGAAACCTTATCTATTAATACCGTTCCTAGTGTGAATGGGCTGTGGAAAATTAATGAGGGGCAAACTCGAATTGAATCCTCTGAACGAGCCTTGTTAGCGGCTGGTTTAACCATGGAACAACGTCAGGCAGAAATCACACGGATTGATAATGTTTGGAAACAAATTGATGAGGGATTTAAGGAATATGAGAGTGCCCCCACCTTACCCGGTGAAGACGAACTTTATGCCGATTTTCAAGCCAAATGGAAAGCCTGGGAAGCGGTTCATAAAAAATATCTAGAACTGAATGCGGCCTTTGAAAGCCTAGGGATTTTAGCTCCCGGACGCAAGGAGGTGCAGCTACTTCGCAGTGGACAGGCTCAAGCTGATAGTCCTGAAGTTCAAACGTTGCGTCGGACTGAGGAAGCCTTATTAAAATTAGAAGATCAAGCTGAGGCAAATCGGGATGAGTTTCAGGCAGCAACGGATGGACTGTTGAAACTCATTGCTTTAAATCAGGATGCGGCAAGAACTGTGATTCAGGACTCTTCCAAAGATGTTGCCCAAAGTCGTTTCTGGGCCCTCGTGGGGATTTTTCTGGGGCCGGTAACTGCCCTGGTTTTTGGCACCTTTTTCAGCAATACGATCGCTAAACCCTTGGGAACTCGTATTGCGGGGGTGGTGGCCGCAGCCCAGAAAATTTCTGAAGGGGATTTACGCTCAGCGGTGAGTCGATCGGAGCAGGTGGATGAGTTAGGACAACTGCAAAATGCGTTTTGTACCATGCAGGAGGATTTGAATAATCTGATTCAGCGGATTCAAAATGCGGGACAATCTATTAACCGTTCCTCTAAACAAATTAATACGGCGGGGAACGAGCTACAAATTACCGTTTCTCAACAGGCCGCAGCTATTCAAGAAGTGGCAGTAACCTCTCACCAAATTGCCCGCACGTCTGAAGATTTAGTGTCCACCATGGATCAGGTGAAAAGCCTTTCCCAAAATACGGCCCAAGCTGCGGGGGATAGTCAAAGTAATTTACAGGAGATGGAAACCACCATGCGTCAACTGGTGGCAGATACCCAGTCTATTACCCTGAAGTTGAGCATGATGACTCACGGTTCGGTCAAAAAAGCATGAGATAGTCAAATTGCGGTAAGCTG
>DALYGI010000368.1:0-4378 GCA_031971595.1 Prochlorotrichaceae cyanobacterium CTOTU29312 | reverse complement strand
TAACCAGTATTGGTGATGAGGCAGACCTAGAGGAGGTTTATAACACTGAACGCCACCTGCTTTATGTCGCCTGCACCAGGGCTAGAGATGAATTGTTAGTGACAGGCGTAGATCCCATTTCTGAATTTGTGGAGGATTTGATGTGATGAATGAATTCAGTTTTTTATCGATGGTTTAAGCCTTAGTTTGCTCTTGCAATCCAGGGGAAATCGATCGTTTCCAACAGGTGAATCCGATCGTCTTGGCGGGCAATATCCCGATCGTGGGGGGTGTTGTAGCCCCATCCCGCTAAATAAAGTTTAACCCCTGCAAGGGTAGGATCCATCTGAATGGACTGTAAAGCGGCTAAACGATCTTCAATAAAATGAACAGTCTGGCAATGGTTCAATTCAGCCATTAAAACCTTCAGGGTTTCCTTTTTCGATCGCTTCACCTCCTTGCCACAAATGCGCTCCTCTGGCAAACTCACCGCCGCATCTGCCAATAATTGTTGAATAAAACGCCCTTCCTTCGTCGAAACGATCGCCACTTCATGACCCGCAGCAACGATCGTTTTTAGGGTTTCAATGACCCCCGGATAAAATTCATGGAACGCTAACCAGCCCTTTAAATCCGACTGAATCCACTGATCTCTAACCCGATCGAGCCGTTGGGAAATCTCCGTGGAGGTGGGCAGGTAAGGAGTGGCTTGAAACTCTGCCAATAATGCTGGCCAACGATCGAGAATTTCTGCCACGGAATGACCCCGCCTGAGGGCATATACCAGCAAAGGCATTTCCCAGCCTGTTTCCACCTTGACCCGCCCCTGGGCAAACTCGGCAAACAGTTCAGCGGGAGGGATGAGGGGATCTAGCCCTTCTGATTCCAACCCTAACTCGGCATAGGTGCGCCAAGCCGCCTGGAAATATTCCCGCAGACCATCACACAGCACACCATCAAAATCAAAGGCAAATAAATTCGGTTCGGAGATTTGGGGGCTCATAGGGGCTCAGGATTTAAGCTTCAAATTTTTACATTAGATTAACGTGAGATTAACGTGAGTTCGACAGGTACAGGGTAAGCCCTCAATCGGCGATCAACTCTGAGGGGGGAACGGACGATCGGGAGCCATAGCTAGCGGCTAAATAGGCTTGAGCGGCTTTGCCGATGCGGTTGCTGCCATACCCCGCCCACATCCCCTGAAGCAAAACTCCCCCCACAATGCTGAGGGGGCCGGTCGTTCCTAACAGAGACAGATCCTTGGCGCTGAACAGGTGGCTACTCCATTCCCCGATGGCCAGTAGGGCTAAATTTTGCAGAATGGTTTTCCACACTGACGCGAGGCCGTGGGAGGTGATGGGCCAGCCGTAGAGTTTGCTGAGGTTGCGGATTAACCATAAGTCCAAGAGAAATGCCCCCAACACATCCCCCAAAACCCAGGGGCAGAGGGCAACCCACAACACCCGCCCTTGGAGAAATTGTTGCCGGATTCCATCGCTCTCCCCTTGATAAAAAGCCAGGATTTTAGCAGCGATCGTTTTGAGGTGGTGTTCTGCTTGGTGCTGTTGACGTTGAAAAAATGCGGGGATTGCTTGGGTGCGGAGATGGTGCCGAATGGCTTCCTGGAGGGGGGCGATGGAGGGGGCTGGGGTTTCCCAAGTCTCCATCACTTGCCCGGTGGCCGACTCAATTTGAACTGGGCGCGGTTGGGGCTCTGCTGCCACGGGAATGAGGGGGGGCAGGGCTTCTGGGGCGAGGACGGTGGTGAGGTGTTGGCGGAGGCTATTGAGCAGGTGGGGCTGTTCGGGAGCGGGGTACTGATCAATTTTATTCAGCACTAGCAACAGGGGTTTTTGGGGCTTCCGGGTGCTGAGGGACTGGAGGCTAGTCTGTTCCAAATCCGTTACCGTCCCATTGATCACAAAGAGCAATAAATCCGCCTCCGCCACGATCGTCTCGGTCATGGCTTGGCGTTCTTCCCCCGCCACCTCATCTAGGCCAGGGGTATCCACTAAGTCCACGGCAAAATCGGTCATCTCTAACCAGCGGAGCGATCGGGGCCAGCGGGTGATGCCGTGGGTTGCTCCCGTCGCCAGGCGTTTTTCCCCCAGGAGGGCATTACAAACAGCGGATTTTCCCCGACTCACTAAGCCAAAGGTGGCCACGGTCAAAATGGGGTGTTGTAGCCGTTGGGCAATACTTTCGAGAGCCAGGAGATCCCCTTGGAGTTTGGCTTGGAGGGGGGCAGGGCGGCGGCGGTATTCCTGAGTCCAGGTGTGTAGCCAGTCCTGGAGTTCAAAGCGATCGAGGGGATGCATAGGATGATGGTTCCAATGAAGTTCCCATTATCTCCCAAATTTTGACCCCTAAACGATCGAGTTGGGTACGATCGTGGCTCACCCACAAATAGGCCCGATCGGGCTGCTCCTGCTGCCAGTGTTGAATCAGATCTTCCACCTGTAAGCTAGTTTGTTGATCCAATGACGCGGTGGGTTCATCCAACAGCAACACCTGCGGCTTTAGCAATAAAACCCGAATAATCGCCACCAGTTGCCGCTCTCCCCCAGACAAGTGCTGAGCCGATCGGTCTAAAAAATCCGCCGATCGTCCCACTTGATGGCACAGTTCCTCCGCCCGTAAACGATCGTACACCTTAGCCCGCTGTCCCCTTAATCGAAAAGGGCGTTGTAAATTCTCTGCCACCGTCCCTTCCCAGAGGGGAGCCCGTTGGAGCAGCAACATCACCTGACTCCGCTGCTGAGGAATCAGACTAGGGCTTAAAGGCTGACCTTGCCAGTCGATCGTCCCTTCCGTAGGGGGATCTAGCCCCACCAAAGTCCGCAAAAAAAGCGTTTTTCCGATCCCCGATGCTCCCCACAGTCCCCTCCGCTCCCCTGGGTAGAGGGCAAATTCCAGATTGCGCCAAATCCACAAATCTCCAAGCTTACGCCCCAATTGGTGAACGTTGAGGAGGGGAATTTCTGGGGGGTGAACAGGTTGGGTAGGAGCGTCGGATTTGGGGTACATTGGTTTCTGGAACGGAGGGCTAGGACTAACGGGAATCGAGGCCCGAAACCTGGTTCGTCAAAGGTTATTGTATCATCGAGCCGATGGGGATTTACTAGAGGGGGCTATCCCCGCCGCAGTGCGTCAATATGTGTTTGAACGCGATCGTTTTCAGTGTCAAAATTGTGGTCGTAGTTCCCTCCACGATGCCACGGTTAAGCTCAATGTAGATCATATTATTGCCGTGGCCAACGGAGGCAGTGACGATCTCAGTAATTTACAGACCCTTTGCGATCGGTGTAATCAACAGAAAAGTAAACACTATAGCGATCGTTTTCGCCGACGTTTTCTGTAAAATCTAGCAGGCAAATCTTGGCAGCATGGTGTCGCCATAGATCTTTTAAGAACAACAGATCTTAAAGATTGCTCGATTGAAATTGCCGACCATCCTAAGCATTACAACGATTCATCGCCAAATCCCAACCTTTACTCAGAATAGTTTCCAAAATGTAGAGGGATTGTCCGATCGCTTCCTGCATGGTTTCCTGTTCTTCTGGCGCAAATTTACTAAGCACATGGGAAACGGTTTCCGATTTACGATCGCCCTGGCGAGGGGAACCAATGCCAATCCGCAAACGGGGAAAGTCCGGTGTTCCCAGATGGGCGATCGTTGACTTCATTCCGTTGTGTCCCCCAGCGGATCCCTTTAAGCGCAAACGCAACCGACCCAGGGGTAAATCCATATCGTCATAAATAACTAAAACTGAGGCGGGAGTGAGTTTGTACCAATCTACCACCGCACGAATGGCCTGGCCGGAATTGTTCATGTAGGTAGTGGGCTTCAGGATGCGAATTTTTTGCCCTAGCACCAACGTTTCCCCAAAAAAACCTTGAAACTTGCGGTTTTCAGTCCAAGACATTTGCCAGCGTTGCGCCGCCCGATCTAACACATCAAAGCCAATATTGTGACGGGTACGATCGTATTTTGCCCCTGGATTTCCTAAACCCACCAGTAGGGCGGGCAGGGGAAGTTCTGACTGGGGAATGGGAGATGCAGGAGTATCTAACGGTTTGATCATAGGGGTTGCAGAACAGGGTTTTTGTGAACAGGTTTAAGAAATACTTTCGGGCTAAACCGAGCGGGTTAATTCCACTCGATACCGTTCTTTTTTAGTAACAGCAACTGCTCCCACCGTTAAGCGCCCCTTGCCCCGAATGGCAATTAAATCCCCTGATTTCACCAGCGCACTGGACTGGGTTACGGTTTTCCAGTTAATCCGCACATCCCCCGCATTAATCAGATCTACCATCTTGCTGCGAGACATCCCAAAACCAGCGGAGGCAATGGCATCCAGACGCAGAGACGCTTCCACCGTGGTTAAAGCCTTGGTTT
>DALYGI010000367.1:0-4384 GCA_031971595.1 Prochlorotrichaceae cyanobacterium CTOTU29312 | reverse complement strand
TGGGCTGCAATTTGTTGAGTGAAAATAGTTTCTGATTCTTTCCACAATCGAGGATGTTCATGTTGATAAATACCCAGTAGACCCCACAGATTACGTCCCACAAATAAGGGAATAATGAGAAAGGCACGAATATGGAATTGTTCTAAAACTTCAACGTGACAATCGGAAAGCCCTGCACTATAAATATCGGAAACCACGGAGATTTCGTGGTTAAGATAACGTCCCCCTTGGGTTTCCTGAAGATAATCATCGTTCCAATTGTCCCGTGTGGCCAGAACCAACTTTGCCCACCCCGGATTAACAGAATCACACTCCCGAATAAATCCCCCACCCCAGTCTGAATCAAATTTATAAATAGAAACTCGATCCACAAGCAGAATTTGTCGAACTTTCTCCGTCGCGCTTTTAAAGACTTTCAATAATTCAGTTTCCGTTTGAAGTTCAGTGACCACTTCTGCCAAAACTTTTTGTTGTGTGGCAACTTGACTAGATTCCATCAGTTCAGTCGTCCGAATTTGGATTTGCTGACGAAGATTTGCATTCAGAATTTCAACTTCTTCTACGAGGCGATACTGGCGTAAACCATTGGCTAAAGAAGGTTGTAGGGAGTGGGCTAAGTATAGATTAGTACTCGTCCAGGGCACACATTTGCCGATGAGACCTTGCTGCCAAATTTGATAAGACTGCCAGGGTAAAAGCTGGCGATCGTCGATTATATAATCAGGGGGATATTCCGGGCTTTTCAGGCTATGGGGGGCTATCGCTTCTCGGAAAATAGTTAAACAACCTAAAAGTTTTTGATTGAGACATAGGGGAATAATTAAAAGTCCGCTGATGGAAGTTCTAACAAAACAGGGATTAATCGATCGGAGGAGTGGCTCCTGTTGGATATGGGAAGTGGCCCAAATTCCTTGCCAAATCCAGGAGTTTTTTTCCTGATTTTTAGGGGTAAATAAGTTAGTGTAGGGTTTCGAGGCTTCCTCAAGGTTATTGTGGTTAACGTCATTATTTAAGCCATCTTCAAGATTATAAATTGAGCGCATCCATTCCACGCTCCATTCGGCAGTCTGTTGGCCGTTTTGACTGGGAGACTGGGCATTTGAACTATTACTGGAGCTATTACTTGGAATATTGCTATGAAGGTATTGTTGCCAGATTAAATTTTCTTCCAGAGGGCGATCGTTAGGGAGAAGTGTGGGCTGAATTCCCTCGGTAAAAACGATCGAAGAACGCTTAACTTGGCGTGTATTGAGTTCTAATGTAGATTCTGGGCAAAGGTAAAGCCGACCACCACAGCCTTCAAAAATTCGCACAATTTCTCTGAGGGCTTCCTGCAATCGAGTGTCGGGATAGGCTTGAGTTAAACTCCTAATTTTACTGAGTTGTTCGGCCTGTTGTGCCTGAATCCGAGCCTGTTCTAACAGTTTGGCATGACCAATAGCGATCGTTAATTGGTTGATGACTTCTTGAATGAGAGTAACACAGGGGGGGGGCATTTCTCGATGAGAAGAATGGTGCAGAATCAGTAAACCCCAGAGATGCTGATGACTGGAAAGGGAGGGTAAAAAGCGATCGAGTGGGGTCTGAGTATCTTCTAAAACAAGGGGAAAAACGACGGAAGATTGTACCCCCATACTCATCAAATATTCCCAATGGCAGGGATCGACGGGGCGATATGCGGTGTCAATGTTCTCGTCAGCTAATCGGATCAGTCCAATGGTTTGATCCCGGAGGTTGACGATCGTGCGGCAACGATCCCGCAGGTATAATTCCCGTGCGTAGGGGGGAATATCTTCGGCGGGAAAGTGCGTATTCAGTAGGGAAGGAAGGGCGTTTAAATTGACAGATTCCGCAACGACAATCCCATGATCATCCGGTTGAAATTGATAGATCTTAACCCGATCGTATCCCGTGAGGGATCGGATTTCAGCAGCGGTGGTCTGGAGAATTTCTGTCAGGTTTAAAGAGGTGTGAACCTTGCTAGTTATCTGATAGAGCCGATCGCAGTATTCTCTGAAAGCTTCCGGGGACGGCTGTTCGGGTTGGGGGGGGGAGGGCATGGTGGTTTCACGGGGCAGAATTTCCATAGTTCCTCTGGGGGCATCTGCGTGTTATAGATCTGTCTATTGTACCCGTAGGTGGCAATACAGGCTAGCAGACGATCGGAAATAAAAAAAAGAACATTAGAACTAAGTATTTATCTCCGACTCTCGTTCATCTCCTATTTCCCACTGGGAAAGGGTACAACGGGGATTGCTTTTAACGAATTTGATCCAATAAAGCACGGCGTTTTTCCTCAAATTCCAGTTCAGAAATAAGCCCCTCTTGACGCAGTTTTTCCAGTCTTCTGATCGCTTCCTCTACCGCTTTTACCGCTTCACTAGCCCGGCTAGCCTGATTAACCCAGACCTCAGTACGATCGTTTCCTTCTGACAGTTCTCCCCCATTAAAATTAGCGTCAAATTCCTGGGGGTTTTGTAATAAATACCAGACCAATTCAAATAAACTTGCAATATGGGGGATGGGTAAGGTGGGAGGGAAAAGGGATAAAATAAGGTAAATAATACCCCATTTTTGCTGACCCAAATAAAATTTATGAAAGCCAGAAATAGGTGCTAAACCACTGATTAATGCTAGAAGGATAGCCACTTTTCGATATTTCATGATAGTCCTCGACGGGGCGGCTTATGGGTAATAACTAAGCATCCTAAAATTAGGGCACAAATACCCGTTGTGAGAAACAGGGGCAAGGTATTCAGGTGGCGCAGAGCAATCGCAACCTCTGCCCAAATAATGACCCCGGCAAAGGCATAATCGTGGCGCTGTAGCAGGGCAATTACCCCCAAGATAAAACTAATAATCACCATCACGATCGTCCAAATTACTGGACTAATCCCCCACCCAGACCACTCAACCGCCGTAAGGGCACAGGCGATATTGACGATCGTAGCGAGGGTAATCCAAGCCAAGTAAATACTGAGGGGAACATCAATAAATTTAATAGGATGGCGGCGACTCCAACGGCGATTTTTGCGACGTTGTTGACCTAGGGACAAATAGGCGGAAGCCAGGGGAATCAGAATTCCTAAGATTGCGATCACCGATAGCCCAAATTTTTGTAAGGTAAATAGAAGTACCCAAGCCATCTGGGCAAAGCAGGCTATAATGAGGCGAATATTTAAGCCTTGAAGAATTACATCCCGTCGAGAGAGCGATCGAAACTGATAGACTCCATAGGTGATTAAACCAATATAAATAATGCCCCAAATACTAAAGGCATAACCTGCCGGGGTAATTAAAACATTGCCAAACAACTCCCTAGAAATTTGGCCAATATTCATCCCTTTAGGGGGAAACAAATTAGAGAGGGTGTTCACCAACAGGGTGCTAAAGATAGAGACTAATGTAAAAACAGACCGAAATAAACGTTGGGAATGGCTCTGGGTAAACAAAGACATGGGATTTTGATGGTACTTTTAATAGGTTTAGGGGCAACGTTGCAGGGATTACAGAGGGATAACCCATTTTAATCCCCGAACGCTTCTGTATCCTAGCAAAAATCATCCCTTCTTCCCCTGGGACTCGATCGGATTAGGAGGGATTTTTAAGTTTAGTGATTCCTAGATTCAGCGATCTCTTGGGTGGATGAGCCCGCTGGTTATTTCTGGCGAAAACTAATTACACCGTCCCAAGGCTGATTTCCCGCCTCAAACTGATTCAGTTCATCCTGGTAAAGGATATAGGTTAAATCCGTTGGATTGGAAGCGATGAGAACTTGAATTATTTTTCGTGCTTCTTGAAAATCTCCCACCGTTAAATATTGGATTGCTTCCGCTAATTGGGTGCAGGATTGCTGTTTGCGATCTCGCTCCTCTGCATTCAAAATGGCATCTAATACTTCATAAATGGGCATGGGACTTTGAAAGCCTTTGACCCGAACTCTACCTAAATACCGTAGACCATATCGATCGGGATGGTGAAGGGTTTGGCGAGTGGTTTCTGAAATTAATAAGGGACTGCCAAAATACTTGGTTAATCCTTCTAAACGGGCCGCAAAATTCACCTGGGCTGAGATAGCATCCCCCTGTAACCGTCGTGGTTCTCCTAACATCCCTAGCATTACCTGACCAGTATGAATGCCCATGCCAATTTCGATCGGTTTTAAGCCTTTTTCCTGACGATCGGAATTAAAATCTTTCAGTTGTTGGAACTGGGCCACTCCCGCCGCTACCGCCGCATCTGTGTCCCTAGGAAAAATTGCCATGAGTCCATCCCCAATAAATTTTACCACAAAACCATCATGCTCCCGAATGGTGGGGCTGACACTACCCAGATAGGCATTAATAAAATCAAAGTTTTCCTGGGGAGTCATACTTTCCGACAA
>DALYGI010000366.1:0-4431 GCA_031971595.1 Prochlorotrichaceae cyanobacterium CTOTU29312 | reverse complement strand
GGGGTCTGGGTAACACTCCCCAAGCATTTAGTTGCAATTTGGAATTAAGAGATCTACGCCGGATTACTGCGCTCATGCCCAAAGCGGTCGATCGGATTCGGTCTATATTTTTAGCGGGTTGCAATACGGGTTGGGAAGAAAATCTCCGCCAGATGGCTGCCCTTTTTCCCAAAGCTCAAAGCCTAACGGGCTATACCTATTCCGCCCCCCTCGCCAGTGAGGAAGCCCCCGCCGAAATTCTCCACTGGGCCCGATGGACTTTTTTGGATGAGGAGTCCCTGCGTCCGTTTGCCCCGAATATGGCTGTTTTTCAGCCCGGCTCAGGGTTTTATCAACAGCAACCGGGGGCCGGGAAACGCCCTGAAACCCTGGTGGCTTTGGATCAAGAGCCGGACTGGCAACGGGCTAAACGAAACCAACGGTTTACGGAGGATTTAAGTGATATTTCAGATCCCAACACCGCCGAGGTGCTGCGGGGGGTTTTGGAAACAAGCCTGCGGCTCCTAGAGGGGATGCTTGCGGATCCGGTTCATTTAGCTAGTCATTCCTCAGGGGCAAACCCTGACCAGAGGTTTAGCCAACTGCAAGCCAGTATCCTAGAAGTACTAGCGGCTCCAGACCTTCCCGATCGTTACCATCACCAGTTGGAAACGCTACACACCCAATTGGAGCGTCTAGAGCATTGGTCTGAACACATGGCCGCCCTAGATCAGGAATTTGCCGCCCAAGGGGTACAGTTAGAGGTGAATCTTCGGGACTTGAATTACCTAGAATTTCATCAATTTGTAGATAGCCTTTCTCCCCACAGCGATCGTGAATTCCCCTGGGCGATTCGCTCCCGTTTACGGGAGTTTTTGTTGTGAGAGGTAAATGAAAAGCCCGATCGTTGATTGCAGAGATTGGGGAGTACCATATGATGACCAAATTTTACCGCCAACTCCGAGATCGTGGTGAGGGGGGCATTGAGAATTTTAAACTTGGCACAGTAAGAAAGTTAGGGAATAAATTTGATTTTCTGAGCCGCAAAACCACACATTTTTAAGAGGGTAAGTCCTTCCTTCACATGGGCAATATTAGAACTTCCGTACTGGCGAGGTTGATAACGCACGGGCACATCCACAATGTGTAAGCCAAAGCGGGCCGCCCCAAAGAGTAGTTCAAAATCCCCAAAGGGATCAAAGTTACCAAAATAACTCCGATCGGCATTCATACGCTCCAGATCTTCTCGCCAGAGGACTTTAGTGCCACAGAGGGTATCTTTAATGGGTTGCCCTAGCAAAAAGGAAAAAAGCAGGCTAAAAAACTTGTTGGCTAACCGATTCAATGCGGGCATCGCTTCGATCGATCGGGGATAAACTAGGCGACTGCCGTTGATAAACTCCCCCCAGCCCTGGCTAATAACCTCAAAAAAGTGGGCTAAATCCTCCGGTTGTACGGTGAGATCTGCATCTAAAATCATCAAAATGTCCCCCGTGGCTTCCCTAAAACCCAGGTGAACCGCATCCGCTTTGCCCCGCCCCGTTTGCTGAAAGGCTTTGAGGGTAAAACCAGGGCGCGATCGGCCTACCACGGTTTGAATGGCTTCCCAGGTCTGATCTTGGGAGTGTCCTTCCACAAAAATCACCTCCGTCTTAGCTCCCAAGGAGGGGAGGCGATCGAGGGTGGCGCTGATGTTTCCGGCTTCATTGCGGGCGGGCACAATCACGGAGCAGGTGTAGGCAGCAGGATTGACGGCGGGAACTCGCTTACGGGCCACTAGGTAATGGGTTAAACAGAGGTGATTCACTCCAGGGAGGGGGGCAATAAAACGGTTGATCCAATTAGAGATCAAAGGTATTGGTTTAGGAATGAGGCAGCGTCGCCCTTTTTGGGTGGGAGTGTAGCCCGTAATTTGCAGCAGATTAATTACATCTGTCATGGAGAGCCAGCTTTGTTGCGGTTGGGGACAGCGTAACCCTAGACGCTCTGCGAACCCTAGAATCGGCTCCCAGAGGAAGTTGTGGAACGTGAAAATTAAGCGAGTATGACGATCGCAAAAGGGGGAAAGGCGCTGTAACACCCGTTGAATGTCTACAAAGGATCCCAAACTTTCCGAGAGTAAAATATAGTCTAGGGAACCGAGATCCGGTAATACTGTGGGGGTTAACTCCTCCGCAATGGCGCAGTGAAACTGTAAGTGGGGAAACTGCTGGGGGGGATATTTACCCTGAGCAATCTCAATCATGGCGGGGGAAAAATCAATGCCCACTCCCTTTCGAGGCTCGATCGCTTTTAATAGGTCACCCGTACCACAGCCAATTTCCAGCACAACACTGTGGGGAGGAATAAAAAAATGAAGGAGTTTCTCTAAATCCTGATGGTAATAGCGATTGCGCCGTTTCCACCAATCCCACTGAGGAGCAAGACGATCGAAGTGTTGGCGCAGTTTATCCTGGAGGGGACTGGGGGAGGGAGCGATCGTCATGGGGAGGGAGGGGATCATGGCACTTAAGACAGGAGAGGAAAAGATAGAATACCACGGGGACTTTAGCCCCTCCTCACTGGGGAGACTGGGGAGAAGGGTTGGGGGGAGGGCTTACAATGTACCTGCCGAACTCACGTTGATCGAGTTGCCCAAAGGCTTGAGCCCCTTGTGATCTATCATTGTTGAACACCATCCTTTATTTTTGCAGCAATCCATGAGCCTTTCCGAAATTGGGCTATTGCTTCTTGCCATTTGCGCGGGCGCGGCAGGGCAGTTCTTTCTGAAATTGGGAGCCCTCAAGCTCGGCAAGGTGACCTTTACCAATGTGTGGGATCACCTGTGGCGTATTCTCACTATCCCCGAATTACTGCTCGGATTGTTTGCCTATGGTCTAGGGGCGATCGCCTATATTCTGCTCCTGACTCGCGTTAATTTAAGCGTTGCGGGGCCAGCGGCGGCATCGGTTTATATTTTTACGGTGCTCTTGGGTTACTTTTTTTTCCAAGAAAGTTTGTCCACTCTCCGGTTGTTGGGGATTGGCTTGATTGTCTGTGGTGTCGTCTTAATTGCCGCTAAAACTTGAGTTTTGAATGACCCCCCTGCCTTTTAGTGCCCTAGCCGTCAGACTTTGGCGGATCTCCCAGCGCTATCCCTACCGTTGTCTGATCCTCTGGGGATTGCCCCTGCTCCTGCTCTCCAGTCCGCAACAAAGTTTGATGGCCCATGATGAGGGAATTTATGCCTATCAAGCCCGCCAAATTGTGGAGGGCGGCAACTGGCTACGGCCCGGTGGGGATTTCAACTACGATCGCGCCATTGGGATTCAGTGGATTATTGCCTGCTGCTTTCACCTCTGGGGACAAGGGGAGTGGGTGGCCCGCCTTCCCAGTACGATCGGGGCGATCGTTGCGTTGGGGTTGACCTATCGCATCGGCTGTAAGCTCCTCAATCCCAGTCTGGCCTTGAAAGGGGCTTTAATTCTGAGCGTGACTCCCCTCTTTGTCCAATATGGTCGCTTAGCCACCCAGGATATGGTATTGCTGGCGATCGAACTGCTGGGGATTTGGGCCTTTTTAGAAGGGGAAGGATCCGGCGCAAGGGGCACGGTGGCCCAGGATTTGCCCGCTTCCGGTATTCCCATCAGCAGGGGGATGTGGGGTGCCTTAGGGGCAGCTACCTTTGGTCTAGGCTTTTGGCTCAAAGGCTTCATGATCATTCCCGTGGGCATTGCCTTTGCTCCCTATCTAGCGATCGGCCAGCGACGACATCACTACCTCACCACGATCGCTGTCTATCTGGGGGTACTGGTGGGGCTAATCCCGGCGGCGGTGTGGATCAGTCTCAGTGTGCAGCGCTACGGTTGGTTACCGATCGACGGCTTATTTGGCAAACTGTTTACACTCTCCCAGGACACCTTCAATGGCAACGGCCCCCTCTTCTACTTTTGGAACATTCCGGCGAATGCCTTTCCGTGGTTCTTTTTCAGCCTTTGGGGAATCGTCGTTTTAGGGCAACAACTGCGCCGCCGCAGCACCCTTCTAACCAATCCTGGTCATCGCTGGATTTTACTGGGCTATCCCCTGCTGTTGCTGTTGGAACTCATCAGCTTCAAAACCCGCACCCGCTACTATCCCCTGCAATTGTTACCCTTCTTTTCCCTGTGGGGAGCCATCGGTTTAGAGCACCTCCTCCACACCTTACGATCGTTCTGCCACCCTTCAACTCCGGCCCGCCGCTGGCTCCGGGGAATAAGCTATAGCTGGGGTGGTTTAGCGCTGCTTCTCATGGGCTTGGGTCTGGCCACCCATTTGCCCCTTCCCATCACAGAGGATCCGCAAGTAAGAGTCTACGGGACGATCGCCCTAGGGCTGGGGTTCGGCTGGAGTCTGGTGCCCTTGGGCATGGGGTGGATAGACCGGGAACAGGGAGAGAGTGGAAGAGTAGACCGGGGAGGAGTAGACCGGGGA
>DALYGI010000365.1:0-4447 GCA_031971595.1 Prochlorotrichaceae cyanobacterium CTOTU29312 | reverse complement strand
GAGAAGTGCTCAACTGCGATCGGGTGCTAATCTATCGGTTTAATACGGATTGGAGTGGTTCTTTAATTGCAGAATCCGTTTCTCAAAATTGGACTGCGATGGTAGTCCCTCCCTATCCTGAAATTCTAGTCAGTATTACCACCAACAACGAATCCTGTACCATTCAAAATTCCATTGACCTGGAAAATGAAGAGGATTTACTTCAAGATACCTATTTACGGGAAAATAAGGGGGGATTTTATCGCCGTCGCAGTAGCTATCGCTGTGTACCGGATGTGGAGCAGGAAGGCTTTAGTGAGTGTTATCTCAAACTTTTAAGAACCCTAGAGGCAAAGGCTTATATTATTGTGCCTATTTTCCTCAATAATCAACTATGGGGACTACTCGCCGCCTACCAAAACGATCGGCCCCGCCAGTGGGTTAACGAAGAAATTAAAATGATGGTACAGTTAGCCGGTCAGTTAGGGGTTGCTATTCAACAGGTGGATCTCTTAGAGCAAACCCGTCAGCAATCCCTAGAGCTACAGGAAGCCAAGGAAATTGCCGATCGGGCGAACCGGGCTAAAAGTGAATTTCTGGCCAATATGAGTCATGAACTCCGCACCCCTTTAAATGCGGTTTTAGGGTTTACCCAACTGATGCAGCGAGATTCCTCCTTAGCCCCCCAAAATCAAGATTATCTCAATATTATTAATCGCAGTGGTGAGCATTTACTCGAACTGATTAATGATATTTTAGAAATGACAAAAATTGAGTCTGGGCGAATTTGCTACCATCAAAGTACCTTCGATCTGTGGGAATTTTTGAGTGATTTAGAGCGAATGCTGCGGGTTCGTGCGGAAGGCAAAGGACTAAGCTTTTCCTTCGAGCGCGGGCCGATCGTTCCCCAGTTTATTAGTACCGATAAGGGAAAATTGCGACAAATTCTGATTAACCTTTTAGGCAATGCCATTAAATTTACTGAAGCGGGAACCGTTACCCTGCGGGTAGAAGTGGGTTTACCTTCAAGTTTTACCCCTCCAGATCTTACTTCTGCCAATCTTTCCCCTTCAAACCTTTCCTATTCAAACCTATTCCCTTCAAACCTTTCTCCTGACCTTGCCCTAGGTGAGACAAACGATCGTTGTTATTTAAACTTCAGCATTGAAGATACGGGGGTTGGTATTGCTTTCGATGAGTTAGATCAGTTATTCAAACCCTTTAGCCAAACCCGTAGTGGTTTACAATCCGGTGAAGGAACGGGTTTAGGCCTGCCCATTAGTCGTAAATTTATTCAACTGATGGGAGGAGATATCCAGGTGTCTAGTGTGGTCAATCAAGGCTCTACCTTTCTATTTTTTATTCCCTACCAACCGGCAACGTTGGAACTACTCCCCACGGCGGCCCTGTCTACGGGTTCCGGCAGTCAGACCCATTCCCAAAAACAAAAGATTAAAGCGTTGTCCATTCGTCCTAAAATCTTAGCAGTGGAGGACAATGTAACGAATCGGTTATTACTGGTGGAAATGTTGACTGAAATGGGGTTTGAGGTTCAGGAAGCCGAAAATGGTAAAGTGGCCATTGAGCTTTGGCAATCTTGGCACCCGGATTTAATTTTGATGGATATGCGAATGCCGGTGATGGATGGCTATCGGGCAACCCAGATCATTAAGAAACAGCCTAAAGGTGAAAATACGATCGTTATTGCCCTCACGGCCAGCGCTTTTGAAGAACAACGGCAACAAATTCTTAACATCGGTTGTGATGATTTTGTGCGTAAACCTTTTCAGGCAGAGCAACTCTTAGAAACGATCGTCCGCTATCTCAATCTTGAGTTAGAGCCCAGTTCGGATCCTGTTCCTGAATCTGTGCCCAAGATGACCCAGACTTCTGGCGGTGAATTTAAAGTTGGTGATCACCTCAAGCAACAGTCTTTGCCCTGGTTAGAGCAACTCCAGCAGGCCGCATCCCAGGGCAGTGACGATCGCCTCTTTGCTCTGTTAGACGAACTGCCTGAGGAACAAGAAATGCTTAAACAACACTTGAAAACTCTGGTAATGGATTTTCGTTTCGATCGTATTTTGGAGTTAGTGCCATGAGTTCTTTAAATCATTTAGTTTCCTCGGAAACGCCAACCCCAATAAGTGCTGATATTCTGATTGTGGATGATAAGGCGGATAACATTCGGTTGTTATCATCTTTGCTTTCTACCCAGGGCTATACTATCCGTAAAGCCTTAAGTGGTAGCATGGCCTTAACTGCTGTGGAAACCTTACCACCGGATTTAATTTTGTTAGATATTACCATGCCCGGTATGAGTGGTTATGAAGTGTGTGAATCCTTAAAACAAAATCCTAAAAGTAAAGATATTCCGGTCATTTTTTTAAGTGCCTTAGATGAAGTCTTTGATAAAATTAAGGCCTTTGAAGTGGGGGGGGTTGATTATATGACTAAACCGTTTCAAGTGGAAGAAGTCATTATTCGCATTAATACCCATTTAACCCTCTCTCGACAACGGCAAAAGCTTCTCCAACAACAGGCTATTTTAGAAGCGGAAATTCAAGAACGCAAACAGATTGAAATCGAATTAGAGAACCAACGTCGTCGCTCCGATGAGTTACTGTTTAGTATCTTACCCCGCCCCATTGCGGAACTGCTAAAACTCAAACAACAAACGATCGCCAGTCATTTTGATAATGTCACGGTTTTATTTGCGGATTTAGTGGCATTTACCCCCCTAGCGGCCCAAATGCCCCCCATTGAATTAGTGCGGATGTTAAATGATATTTTTTCCATTTTCGATCGCTTAGTGGAACGCTTTGAAGTGGAAAAAGTCAAAACGATCGGAGATGCCTATATGGTGGTGGGAGGGCTGCCCAAGGTTCGCAGTGATCACGCCATCGCGGTGGCAAGACTGGCCCTAGAAATGAAACGATCGCTACATCATTTTCGATCGCCCTTAGGTTTCCCGTTGGAACTGCGAATTGGTATTCATAGCGGCCCTGTTGTGGCCGGCGTTATTGGCACTAAAAAATTTAGTTATGACCTCTGGGGGGACACGGTAAACCTGGCCTCTCGGATGGAATCTCAAGGGGAGCCAGGACGGATTCAACTCACTGAAACCACCTATCAACTCATTCAAGAGCAGTTTAAATGCGATCGTCGGGGTTCCATTGAAGCGAAGGGATTAGGAGAAGTGGTAACCTATTGGCTCACTGAAGAACGTGAAGATAGGAATTAGGAATTAGGAATTAAGAATTAGGAATTAGGAATTAGGAATTAACCCAGAAAAAGGCTACACCGATTACGCCAGCGTAGCCCTTAGACCCGGACTCTTAAAACCGACCCTAAACTCGACCCCGGAGCATCTGAGCCATTTCATTGGGTTTCGGAGAGGATTCCAGGGCCGTTTCCTCCGTAATCCGTCCCTCTTCATACAGTCGGTATAGGGACTGATTCATGGTCGCCATACCGTCAAAGGTACACCGAGGAATAATCGCTTCAATTTCCTCCACATCATTCCGACGAATGTAATCCTTAATGGCATCCGTATTAATCATGATTTCATGGAAAGCTGCCCGTTTACCATCCGTTGTACGGCATAGACCTTGGGCCACAATTCCAATTAAGGATTCCGCCACCGCAATCCGAATGGGATCCTGTTCCGCCGGGCTGAACATATTCAAGATCCGCTCGATCGTTTTGACTGCGCTATTGGTGTGCAAGGTTCCCATTACCAAGTGACCGGTTTGGGCTGCTTTGAGGGCGGTCTTAATGGTTTCCTGATCCCGAATTTCCCCCACTAGAATCAAATCTGGATCTTCCCGCAGAGATGCTTTTAAAGCATTCTCAAACTTCATGGTATGAATACCAACTTCCCGGTGTTTGACCAAAGATTTTTGACTCTTATGAACAAATTCAATGGGGTCTTCGATCGTAATGATATGTTTAGGCATTTCCCGATTGATATAGTCAATCATGGCAGCCATGGTGGTAGATTTCCCGGAACCCGTAGGCCCCGTCACTAAAATCAGCCCCTTGTGATAGTGACAGAGATCTTTGAAAACCGGAGGGCATTTCAATTGCTCTAGGGTCAAAATTTTGAGGGGAATTAAACGAATAACCAAAGAAGGGCCTTTTAAAGCATCAAAGACGTTAATCCGCGCCCTGGCAAATTCATACTGGGTGGCACCGTCAAAGTCTAAGGTGTCTTGGAAACGACGAATTTCTTCATCGCTCATAATTTCTTTTAACCAAGACATAAAGGTGGGTAAATCCGTTTCCGGGTAGTCCGTTTCCATGATTTCCCCCCGATCGCGGTAGCGAGGGATTTCCCCTACCCCTGCGTGAATGTCGGAAATGCCCCCGTCGTAAGCCCGTTTCACCACTTCAAAGAGGGTAGGTTGCCCTGGGGAAGGCCCTTCTGGGGCCGCCTGGGGCCGCCGAGCAGGCATGGTAGGGGGAATTT
>DALYGI010000364.1:0-4447 GCA_031971595.1 Prochlorotrichaceae cyanobacterium CTOTU29312 | reverse complement strand
AACACCTTTCGTATACAATCTGTTGCACTACGAGATATCCAATTACGTGATGCGTCAGACATTGTAATTTTTGAGGCGGCACGAGTTAAGAATGCTGTAATCATGACAAAAGATAGTGATTTTGATGGGTAACGATCGTGCCCTGCAAATTCAACCTGATGATCCTGATGTTTGGGATGGTCAAGGTATCGCTTTACTTCACCTCGATCGCTATCCTGAAGCTTGCCAGAGCTTTCAACAAGCTTTAGCCTTAGGCCACCCTCTCGCCCAAGCCCATCTCGATCGCTTGAATGGTTTACAAAAATCCTAAAAATCAGCATTTCCAGGAGTGCGGGGAAAGGGAATTACATCCCGAATATTACTAATGCCGGTCATAAACTGAATCAGCCGCTCAAACCCTAATCCAAATCCGGCATGGGGTACACTGCCATAGCGCCGCAAATCCAGGTACCACCAATAGTCCTCTAGGGGAAGCCCCGCCTGCTCAATGCGTTGCTCTAACACTTCTAACCGTTCCTCCCGCTGGGAACCGCCAATGATTTCCCCAATTCCTGGCGCTAATACATCCATCGCCGCTACCGTTTTTTCATCCTCATTGAGGCGCATATAAAAGGCTTTGATCCCCACGGGATAATCCGTCACCACCAGCGGTTTTTTAAACACTTCTTCCGCTAAATATCGCTCATGTTCTGACTGTAAATCAATGCCCCAGGACACAGGATACTCAAAGGAACGATCGCTTTTTTCGAGGAGATCGATCGCTTCGGTGTAGGTAATATGGCCAAAGGTATTGTGAATAATATTATCCGCCCGCTCTAAAACCCCGGAGTCAATACGATCGTTAAAAAATTGCATATCTTCGGGGCAGGCGGTCAGCACAAACTGAAAAACAAACTTAAGAAAGTCCTCTGCTAAGGCCCGATTTCCTTGGAGCGTACAAAAGGCCATTTCTGGCTCTACCATCCAAAATTCCGCTAAGTGGCGAGAGGTGTTAGAGTTTTCGGCGCGGAAGGTGGGGCCAAAGGTATAGACATTGCTCAGGGCCAGGGCCATAATTTCCGCTTCTAACTGACCGCTTACCGTTAGATAGGTGGATTTCCCAAAAAAATCTTGGCTAAAGTCCACGGTCTGAGCCTCGGTGCGGGGCAGGCGGTTCCAGTCTAAACTACTCACCCGAAACAGTTCCCCGGCTCCCTCACAATCACTGCCGGTAATGATCGGGGTATGAATCCAGAAAAAGCCCCGCTCTTGAAAAAAACGATGGATCCCTTGGGCGCAGGCATTGCGTACCCGCATCACAGCCCCGATCGTATTGGTACGGGGGCGCAGGTGGGCGATCGTGCGGAGAAATTCTAGGGAATGGCGTTTTTTCTGTAAAGGATAGGTTTCTGGATCGCAGGCTCCCTGAAGTTCCACCTGTTGAGCCTGCATTTCTAAGGATTGCCCTTTGCCCGGAGAGGGGACGAGGGTTCCTTCCACCCGCACAGCGCAGCCCGTGGTCAGGGGTTTAACGATCGCTTCGTAGCCTTCGAGATCCTGAGACACTAAAACCTGTAAACCCTTGAGGGAAGAGCCATCATTGATTTCTAAAAACGTAAATTCCTTTTGCTCCCGTTTGGTGCGTAGCCAGCCTTGAACGATCGCTGTTTCTTGAGGTTGGCCGTGACGCAGCAAATCGGAAATCAAACGGGAGCTAGTCATAGGAGTTAAGGCAGGTAAGACAAGTTTCATTAGCGCTTCACAATTTTAGCGCTGGTTGAGGTAATCCCACTACCCCGCACTGGGTAAGGGTCGAAAGAGGGGGAACTTTTTGGCCAATCCTCGCATCAAGCCCCCTAATCTTTGCATCCCAAAATTATGAGCAGTCTGAAGACACGCTGGCTGGTGGGTGTGCCCCTAATCCTGGGGATACTGTATGGGGCCTATTTAGCCAAGACTGAAATGGGCATCAACATTTCTAACCGCTACTCTGCGCCAGCCCTGTTTAAAGTGCCCCTGACCTATCTCCATCATTGGCATGATTTACATCATGGTTAATCGGGGCAGGAGGTTAGTGGAAGAAAAACCCTGACAAAATTAAGGGAATAAAGAGCAGCCCCACCACGATCGCGGTGAGGGTCACCGCATCCACGTCGAGGATGATGGGTTGTTTGGGGGCACGCTTAGGCGCGGCGGATTTGGGAGAAACTTGGGGGTTATTCATAGGTTGTACCTTTGGCGAAGGATAAATTCTGCGATCGTTAAATCTACCGGGGTGGTAATCTTCAGGTTGGTTTCTTCACCCTCCACAATTTTGACCGGGCGGTGAAAATATTCAAAGAGGGCAGCATCGTCTGTCACTTCTGCCCCTTGCTGTCGTCCCTGTTCATGACAGGTTTTAATCGCCTGTACCGTAAAACCTTGGGGGGTTTGGGCTGCCCAGAGATGACGGCGATCGGGGGTAGATTCGATGTACCCATCGGCATTAACCACTTTGATGGTGTCTTTCACCGGAATAGCGGCGATCAGTCCGTCGCAGGTTTGGAGGGCTTCACTACAGCGATCGAAGAGGTCAGGGGTCGCTAAGCACCGCGCTCCATCGTGAATTAAAACCTGGGTGGCTTCCGCAGGGAGCGCCTGTAATCCATTGTAAACCGATTCTTGCCGGGTGGCTCCCCCCACAATCCAGGTTACGGGAATGGATAGACCTAGCCCCGAAACGATCGTTTCTACATCGGGTTGATCGGCGGGTTGGCCCATAATCCCGACCCAGGTAATGGTTTGGGACTGGGAGACTGCTTTCAGTGTCCAGGCGAGTAGCGGTTGCCCTAAGAGCGTCAGCAGTAACTTATTCCGATCGCTTCCCATCCGGCGACCGACCCCTGCTGCGGGAATTAAAAGATACACGATCGAAATTCTCCCTGTAAAACTGTCCCTGTAAAGCCTTATCAGTTTACCTTAGGGGAGGTTTTGAATTTCAAGTGTGGGGCAGGGCTTCAGGAATTTTCTTCGGGAGAGCGCTTGGCCATCAGATCAAAAAAGGAGCCAACGACTGTCCGAGTTTCGTCTTGGCTCCTTTTTTGGTTCTCTCCTCACACCTCTATATCTTAGCAAGAAGTCCTGAAAATGACAAGCGTAAATCTGTAAACCCGGCAAATGCAGAGATCCGGTTCTCCCCCTGACCAAGGACAGGGCTGTTTCAGGCGAACAACGTCACCAGCCTGGAATCCCTACCCCCAAGCCAACTTATGCCCTTCTGGGGAAATTGAAATCGATCAAGGGGGCGATCGTCGTGCCTACACAAAGGGCTTATTTGTGATTAAACCATCGGAAGATACGGTAAGTAGATCAGACAAAGTAATGGGCGCTTTAAATCGGCTGAAAGCCCTATTCTGCCGTCATTGATAGATCCCCTTATTTAGCCTGGCCTACTTAACGATCGTGAATGAATATTTTCTCCAAAGGCTTGGTTAATTCTCTCGATTTGTTCAGTGCTTCCATTTTGGGCATCAAAAACTAGAATTCTTGACTTGGTAAAAGTGGTTCAATTAACTTCAATAGTTCGGGAATATCTTTGCTTGCAGTTTTCCAAACTTCATTTAAGTCAGTATCATCATAATCATGAATTAAGTTGTCTCTCATGCCTGCCATTAATGACCAAGGAATGTCTAAATGCTGTTTTCTAAATTCCTGAGAAATCCTCTTAGTAGCTTCACCAATAATCAAGGAGTTGATACAAAATAGATGACTGAGTTTTATCATCATCCATAAACTCACTTTTGCTCAAGCCCTGCTTATATTCTAGGATTTTATAAGCAGCTTTGGAGATGTCAAGTAGTGATGCAACGTCTTTATTTGTTGACATAAATTGTTTGTGCGGTATTCAAAATTTCTTTTTTGCGTATCCAATTATGACTGCGCTCGATCGCTCTTTTATTGATTAGGTCAACTTTCCTATTCATAATTAAAGCTAATTCTTGCTGCATTTGGACACGATCGAATAAGCTCCAGTCAGATTTATCAGAAAACTTCACTAGGCAATCGATGTCACTATTTGAGCCGAAGTCATCGCGCAGGACAGAGCCAAAGAGGGCAAATTCGATGATCTGCCAACGCTGACAAAATTCGTAAATCTGTGGCATGGGGAGGTTAATGTTTGTGACTAAATGGGCATTCATTTTATCGCTCCTTGCTCAAGGCTTTTTGAACTCTCTCGATTTGTTCGGTGAATCAACAAAATCTAAAACCTCTTGTAAAACGAGTTCAGATAAAGTCTCTAAATATTCAAGCTTATCGATAATGCGTTCCTTAACTGCGTTCATAAATCACCGTTATTAACTTAAATACATTATAGCTAAGCCTGCCTAGAAACGATCCCATGAATACCTACCAGGTTTTAGGTCTAAAGTACTCATCATTTTATTACTCAATTAGAAAGTCATCAAGTTTTCTCATTTGATGAAATTTG
>DALYGI010000363.1:0-4455 GCA_031971595.1 Prochlorotrichaceae cyanobacterium CTOTU29312 | reverse complement strand
GATCCTTAAAACAAGCCGAGGGTCAAAGACTTGTCGATGGGGAGAGCCGCACCAATTCCGAGCCACAGGGTCACCAAGGTGCCAAAGAGGAAAACCGTGGTGGCCAGAGGACGACGGAAAGGGTTCTGGAATTTGTTGACGCTCTCAATAAAGGGAACCAACATCAGCCCCGCAGGAATGGCGGTTTGTAACAAAATCCCCAAAAGTTTGTTGGGAACAACCCGCAAAATTTGGAACGCAGGGTACAGGTACCACTCAGGCAAAATTTCTAGAGGGGTAGCAAAGGGATCGGAAGGTTCCCCCACCATGGCAGGATCCAGGACGGCTAAACCAACCACACAGGCCAGGGTACCGAGAATAACCACGGGGAAGGTATAGAGAAGGTCATTGGGCCAAGCGGGTTCACCGTAGTAGTTGTGACCTTCTCCCTTGGCTAATTTTTCTAGAAGAATGGGATCGGTGAGATCCGGCTTTTTCATAACGGACATAGTAAAACTGATCTCCAAAATGCAGTTAAACGGGTTAAAGAGGGGGCACTAGCAGACTAGGCTCCCGAGAGGGGAGCAATGCCAAGACATTAGCCCATGATGCAAGATTCAACAGCGGTTTACAAGGGGCCGGAGATGCCTTGTTTACGAATCATTAAAAAGTGAGCCAGCATGAAGACGGCGATTAACCAGGGCAGCACGAAGGTATGCAGGCTGTAGAAACGAGTTAAGGTCGCTTGACCTACGCTAGCACTCCCCCGGATCAGTTCGACCATCAGGGGGCCTACTAAGGGAATGGCTTCCGGTACGCCGGATACAATTTTGACCGCCCAATATCCCACCTGATCCCAGGGTAAAGAGTAGCCGGTTACACCAAAGCTAACGGTGATTACGGCCATGACTACGCCGGTTACCCAGGTTAATTCGCGGGGTTTCTTGAAGCCGCCGGTCAGGTAGACGCGGAAGACGTGGAGAATCATCATCAGCACCATCATGCTGGCAGACCAACGGTGGATGGAGCGGATTAGCCATCCAAAGCTGACTTCGTTCATGATGTACTGAACGGAGTTAAAGGCTTCGGTGACGGAGGGCTTGTAGTAAAAGGTCATGGCAAACCCGGTTGCAAACTGGATCAGGAAGCAAACCAGGGTAATACCGCCTAGGCAATAAAAAATGTTGACGTGGGGGGGCACGTACTTGCTGGAGATGTCGTCGGAGATGGCTTGAATCTCTAGACGATCGTTAAACCATTTATAGACCGGAGAATTCTGGACTTCCTTGGTAAACATGAGGCCAAATGCTTATAAGTTATGAGGTGCAATCCTTAAAAAATGTAACACACCCTTAACCAATATTTTCAAGGGGAATCTTGAAGTTGCCGGTTCTAAGGCTCCCACGGTCAAGAGGTTTACGGGCAGAAAGGGCGCTTAGGCGGCTGGGCAAAAGACCCCAAAGGCTGAGGTGTAGCCGTGCAGGTAGGTATTGCCGCCGATGGGGCCAATTTCGCCGTTACAGAAAAACCCACCGAGGGGGATTTGCCCTAGGTACTGTTGGAAGAGGGTGGCATCAAAGTCGGGTTGTTGGTAGAGTCCTTGACCTCGCCCCAGACAGGAAAACATTAGGGCTCCAAGGGCTGCCGGACTCTGGGCTTTTTGGGCGGTGGTACAAAAGCGATCGAGGAGGATCCGTAGATCTTCGGCGGAGGCTTTGGCATCTCTTAAGTGAAATTGCAGCCGTTGTCCTGGGCGCACCCGATCGCCAATGGCTAGGGCTCCGACCCTGGGATCCACCCCGATGAGGTTACGAATTAAAAAGTCACCGGCTTGCAGTTCCAACTGAAATTCACTATGGGCTAGACCCACAAACAGGGAATGTTGAGCCAGTTGGCGATCGTTTTCGTCTAGGCTTTGGACGACGTTTTGCAGGGCTTCTAGGGCGGTTTCTTCCTGAGTCCCGTTCGTAGACATCAGTTGTAAAAGAACGTTTTGCTCCCCTTCCACCACCTGAAAGACGGGGCCAATGGGGCGACACCCCTGCGCCACGATCGTTTTCATTTGAATAGCTCCACTGAGGGCAATGCCCACGGAACCGGATTCATAGTAGCGATCGTTACAAAATAGCCCACTCCCCCCCCGGAGCGATCGACCGCTGGCTAAGCCCCCCACCTTCGGACAGCCCGCATAGGCAAAATCCAGACCTTGCAACAAATCGTTAATGCGGGAAGAAAAGGGATCCGCCAAGAGAACAAAGTTAGGATGCTCCTGGGGATTCACCCCCACACAATCCACCCAAGCCTGGGGTGAACTATCTAAATCGGGCAACTCGTCCGGTTCTAAATGAAAAGATTGCACCTTTACGCCGGGTAGCCTGGCCAACGTTAGAGAAAAAGCGGGTTCCTGCTCCACTTCCCTCAAGCCCTGGGCAGGGTGAGTGCCCACAATGCCGCCGCCCCCACAGCCAATCAGATGTTTGACCGAGAGATATTCCCGTAGGAGGGGGAGTAAACGAGAATATTCACTGGCAAAGGCTGAGGCAATAAACACAATACCGAGATCGGCATCGCATCCCAAAGTCTGTTGAGCTTGACTTGCCGTTTCAGCGATCGCCGCCTCTAAGGATGGTCGGAGGGAAAGAACATTAACCCAGCGCATAGCGTTTGTGGTATGGATGGACTGAACAGAGGCCTGTGAAAATAATTAAATTCCAAATTAAATTCCAAATTAAATTCCACAATACTGGTCAGAGGTCTCCTCCGTAAAGCGAGAAGGAGTAGCCCAATTTTAAGGACTAAGCTAGTCTATTGATGTACTGCTAAATTTATAATCCAGCCCATCATGAGCAATATTCAAGAACAAATTGAACAAGAGTTAGCTCAGGCCCGCGTTGCCTGCGATGTCAATGGTATTGGTTCTCCTGAGTGCGCTGCCGCCTGGGATGCAGTGGAAGAACTGCAAGCAGAAGCCTCTCACCAACGGGAAGAACCCCACCAAAATGCGTTTGAAAAGTACTGCTCCGATAATCCTGATGCGGATGAGTGCCGCCTTTACGAAGACTAGAAAAACCTGGCCCTGTGGCATGGCGTTTAGCCGCTTAGATGGGGTGATGGCGCTCTGCTCTTGGGCTGAAATGCTTATTGGGTCTAGGTCTTGATGGTGATTCCCTCGAAACGGAGGTGTGTGATGCCCTGTGTATGGTGCGCTGTGCCACACTCCTCTGTTAACGATCGCTTCTCTAATCCCCTAAAGATCTCACGAGCTAAACGATCGCTTATGGCACAAGACCTAACTTCTTCTTTCTTCTTTCTTCCGTTTTCCTTCTTCCGTTTTCCGTTAAATCTACTCCTTGAATTCTAAGAATTTTAAATGTCTACTGCACTGCTCAGTCCGTGGGTCTGGACAGATTATCGTCTAGCGGTTTTGTTTTTGGTGATTGCGCCTCTCTTGCTGTTGCTGTGGGCGTTTGTGAGCCAAGTGGAAGCGATTCAGCGGCTCCTGATTATTTATTGGCGGGTGTCGAGCCTTTTGGCCATTACGGTCTTGTTGATGATTGCGGCCATTCCCATTAGTTTTCTGTCGGGTTGGCTGGCGCGGGTGCTCATTCCCCTTAGCCTTTGGTTCTGGGTAGATTTGAACGAAGATATTTTGGATATGGCGGTGTGGCGACCCCTGAAAGTGGTGTTCAATGCTTGGCGCTGGCTGGTTACGGTCTACTGTGGGCTTGGGGTTCTCTTTAGTTTGTATTTTGTGCGGTGTTCCTGGCTAACCAAGGCCGAAATTTTGACGGAGGGTTCCCTCTGCCGGGTTTGGCTCAATCCCCCCTGGGGCTTTCGGGATTATTTTCTCTCCGGCTACACGCCGGGATTTATTGGTTTTATAGGCATTGTGGGCCTTTTAGCCTATACCGCTTGCTTGGGCTACTACGTGATTTTCCGCTTAACCACCGAGGGACGATCGGCTACGGGCAATTAGGCGAGGATAGACCCCCAGAAAAAAAGCCATCCACAGCCCAAAGACCAGGGCAAGCAGGGCCGTCAGCCAAACCCAATGGAGGACAAACCAACTCAGGGCGGGCACAACGATCGTCGTCAAAACGATCGACCACGGTTGGCACCACCAGGGTTTTTGGCTCCAGATTTCACCCTGGGTTTCTTCACCCCTCTCGGTTTCGGTATGGTCGCGTTCCAAACTCATCTCCCCATTCCTCGTTGATCCAGGTTCCTAGCCCATCCAGATACTAGCGAGCTTAAAACGGAATATCGTCATAATCTGGCGGCGGCACATTGGCCGGGGGAGCTGGGGAAACGGGAGAAATTGGAGCCGGAGGAACAAAGGTAGAGGGGGGGGGCGGCGTAAAACCACCGCTGCTCGGAGGGCTGGGAGGGCTGACGATTCCAGGATCCCCGCCGGCCATGGGGGCAACAGCACCAGCAGAAACAGCCCCTAGGGGATGGACACGACTAACGGTTAAT
>DALYGI010000362.1:0-4463 GCA_031971595.1 Prochlorotrichaceae cyanobacterium CTOTU29312 | reverse complement strand
AGGACTGAGGAAACCAGGACTGAGGAAACCAGGATTGAGAAGGTGAGTAGAAATCCTGTGGGGCCAGGACGATCGGAGAGGATCTGGCCCAAGTACAGGGGATGGACATAAAAGATATTTGGCGATCTTGGCTCTTTTGCTATATTATCTATTGGGAAAAGTATCGGTTGTAGGCCTTGTTGGTTGTGTTGACGGTTTTACTACGTTCTGGCATTGACAGTCTCTCCGAAATTTCATTCTCTAACTGCTTTTGATTTTTGAGGAGACATCAATGTCAATTTATATCGGTAATCTATCCTTTGATGCCACAGAGGAAGATGTCAGAGTTATTTTTGCAGACTATGGTTCTGTAAAGCGGGTTCAACTGCCCACAGATCGTGAGACCGGTCGGATGCGTGGTTTTGGTTTCGTAGAAATGAACACAGACGCAGAAGAAGAAGCAGCCATTACAGCCTTAAACGGCGCGGAATGGATGGGAAGAGACCTCAAGGTTAATAAGGCTAGACCTCGGGAAGATCGCGGCGGTTTTGGCGGCGGCGGCGGCGGTGGCGGTGGACGCAGACACCGTTAATCTAAACCGTTAATCTAAGGTTGATCTAAGACTGAGAAACTCATCTGGTGGATCTAAGAGGTGGAGTTACTATAGGTAATTTCTTCCTCTTGGTAGCCAGGCGGTTCAATGTGAATGGTACTGCGAACCGGAGCATAACGGCTTTCCAAGTGCATTTCGATCGTTTCGGTAATGTGGTGGGCAGTTTCTAGATCCTGGGCATCCACCACAATATGCATATCAATAAAAACCTGGCGACCTAGCAAGCCACGGGAGGCAATGCTGTGACAATTTAAGACTCCGGGGACTTCCATAACCGTTTGATGGATGGTCTCCGGGTCGATCGCCATTTCATCCACTAGCCAGGGCAAGTTATCCCGTAGGACACACCAACTGCTCCACAACACGAGGAGCGCTACGGGCAAGGTTAAAATTAGGTCAATCCACTGGTAATGGAATAGCCAGACCCCCATTAAGCCCGCAATCACCGCCAGGGTAATCCAAATATCGCTCATGGTGTGGTAAGCATCTGCGATTAGGATCGGGCTACCAATGCGTTTGCCTACATTGCGCTCGTAAAAGGCAACAAAAATATTCACCCCCAAGACCATAATCATAATCCAGAGATCGAGGGCTTCCAGTTGAACCGCCGCCGATCCATGGATTAAGCGGTTGACCGCTCCCTGCAAAATTTCAAAGCAGGCTATACCTAATAAAGCGGCAATCCCCAGCGCGCCGATCGCTTCAAACTTTTGATGGCCGTAGGGATGATCCCGATCGGGGGTGGGGGACGAGAGTTGATTGGTGAAGATTCCTAAAACATTATTTAAGCTATCGGTGACGCTGTGGAGGGCATCGGCCATGAGGCTTAAGGATCCCGTCCACAGACCTACCGCAATTTTTAGACCCACGACGGCGAGGTTGAGGAGCAGGGTCAAGACCAGAACTTCACGCACTTTTTGACGATAGCCTGGGGAAAGCGCCCCCACGGGCTGGCCGGAGATATTAGATACAGTGTTGGGTAAAGAAGAGTGATGAGCCATGGTTTCCTTTGGTCTCTCTAGACCCGTTTAGACTCAGAGCATGGGAATTAGGGAATAGGGGTTAGGGAATTAGGGAATAGGGAATTAGGGGTTAGGGAATTAGGGGTTAGGGAATGGGGCAACCACGGGGGATGCTCCTACGCTAATTTCTATCAGGGGAATTTTGAAGGGGACAAAGGGAAGATCATCCCCGATCGTTTCCCCTTCAAAACCCTCTAAGCTGTTCGGTTAGACTAGGCTTAGGGTACGACGTTTGGTAACCAGTCGGAAGGTTTCAATAATGTCCCCTTCTTTCCAATCGTTGAAACTGTCTAAGCCAATGCCACACTCATAGCCAGAGTTGACTTCTTTAACGTCGTCTTTCATCCGGCGCAAAGATTCCAGAGTACCGCTGTAGACAATTTCCTTGCCTCGGTGAACCCGAATCTGACAGTTCCGGGTGGCCTTACCGGACTGCACATAGCAACCCGCCACTGCACCCCGTCCCACAGAGAACACGGCCCGCACTTCCACCTGACCCAGAGGTTCTTCCACCAATTCCGGCTCTAGTAAGCCTTCCATGGCTCCCTGTACATCCTCCAGGAGTTTGTAGATGATGTCATATTCTCGGATATCCACTCCGGCTTCATCCGCAGCCCGTTTGGAACCACTGGCTAGGGTGGTGTTAAAGCCCAGAATAACCGCTCCACTGGCAGCAGCTAAATCAACGTCGGTTTCCGTAACTTCCCCAGGAGCAGCTAAAAGAACCCGCAGTTGCACTTCCCGCTGAGGAACCTGCTCTAAGGCTCCCAGGATGGCTTCTACGGATCCCTGCACGTCCGCTTTGAGGATCAAATTCAACTCTTTGAGTTCTCCTTCCTGGGCTTGGGCAGAGAGGGAACCGAGGCTGACCCGGCGGGAGGCCATGGCCTGCTGTAAACGGGAGATGCGCTGGGTGTCGGCCCGTCTGTCTGCTTCGGCCCGGGCTTCTTTTTCCTCCGCAAAGACTTCAAATTCATCCCCGGCGGCGGGGACATCACTTAAGCCTAGGACTTCTACGGGAATGGAAGGCCCGGCAGATTCTACCCGCTCACCCCGATCGTTAATCATGGCCCGGACTTTGCCAAAGACGGATCCGGTGACCAATACATCCCCAATCCGCAGGGTTCCATTCTGAACCAGGAAGGTGGCGACGGGGCCTCTGGATTTATCTAGGTGGGCTTCAATCACACTGCCTCGCGCCAGACGATCGGGGTTGGCGGAGAGTTCTTCCACTTCAGACACCAGCAGGATCATCTCTAGCAGGGTGTCAATGTTCTCGCCTTTGAGGGCACTGACGGGAACCATGATGGTCTCTCCCCCCCATTCTTCGGCGATCAGACCATATTCCGTCAATTCCTGCTTCACCCGATCGGGTTGGGCTTCTTCTTTGTCCACCTTGTTAATGGCAACGATCAGGGGAACTTCCGCTGCTTTGGCGTGGCTAATGGCTTCGATCGTTTGGGGACGAACGCCGTCATCCGCTGCGACGACTAAGATGGCGAGGTCGGTGACCTTGGCCCCCCGTGCCCGCATGGCCGTAAAGGCTTCATGACCTGGGGTGTCCAAAAAGACAATCTGCTGGGGTACCCCATTGTGCTCCACGTCCACATGGTAAGCCCCAATGTGCTGGGTAATGCCGCCAGCTTCCCCTTGGGCAACGCGGGTTTTGCGGATGGCATCCAACAGGGAGGTTTTCCCGTGATCGACGTGACCCATAACCGTGACCACCGGGGGACGGCGGTGCAAATGCTCCATGTCGGAGTCATCCAAAACTTGCAGGGTTTTCTTAGCCCGGGCCTGCTCCACTTCCTGCTCTAGCATCACCCCATATTCGTCTGCCACGGTTTGCATGGTGGCAAAGTCTAGGGTTTGAGTAATAGTGGCGACAATGCCCTTCATAAAGAGGGTTTTGATAATTTCCGTTTCTGGCACCACCAGTTCTTCTGCCAATTCCTGCAAGGTGAGGTTGGCACTCAGGCTGAGAATTTCAGGGCGTTCCCGCACCACTTCCTGGTTTTGACGATCGCGGCGACGATTATCCCGCCCGGAGGAGCCAGAGGAGCGCCGTTTGGCCACGGGGGTAGGAGCAAGTTTGGCCGCCTGGGGCACACTCTTGGGCTTGGGTGGCCGGGCCAAAGAGATGGACATGGCCTCAGCGCTGACGAGATCCTCATTATTATTGAGATCGTCTAGGTCGTCTTCCTCCTCATCTAGGATATAGGCCCGCCGCTTACCCTTAGGCGACAGACGGGCAGCCTTGCGATTGGCTTCTTTCTCATCCTCATCCTCTTCGCCGTGGGATTTTTTCCGCGCTAGCTTCACGGGATCCATGGGACGGCGGAGTCTGGGTTTTTCCAGCGCTTCCGCATCCAGTTCCGTGACGACAAGCTCAGTGCTGGTGAGGGTTTCCTCTGGTTCGGGCTCGTTGACCGGGGGCGGCTCGACGGGACGGATGGGGCGAGGACGGCGCAACTCCATCACCTGAGGGGCTTTGGGCTCTTCAGGGGCTTTGTCGGTGGGGCGGGATGTTTTAACGGGCTTATTCTCCCGCGTAGGTGACAAACGATCGGCGGGCCGATGTTTAACCACAACGGGCTTGTCTTTACTGGGGCTGGCGGGGGCACCACTGGAGGGGGCAGCGGGGCGAGGTTCCCCCGGTTTTACCTTACTTTTATCCTTGACAGGCCCCACGGGGGACTTATTGGTTTTCTCGCCTTTCGTGTCACTGGGCCGATCGGCAGGTTGGCTTTGGGGAGGACGGGGGGGCGGCGTGATAACGGGCTTAGGTTTGGGGACGATCGGAGTGGTGGGGGTAGCCTCCTGGGGGGCTTTGGGCCGGTTTGCCTCTG
>DALYGI010000361.1:0-4532 GCA_031971595.1 Prochlorotrichaceae cyanobacterium CTOTU29312 | reverse complement strand
CGGGGGTATCATCGGAGTCAGGAAGTTCAGCGGATCCGGGTAATTGCTCATCATCCACCCAGGCAACGGATTGGGGAAGGGACGAAACGATCGTTTCCGTCATGATCGCTTCCGGGGCAATGGTTTCCGGGGTAATGGTCTCTGGCGTAATCGTCATAATTCACCTCAGACGCAAGGTATGGTTCCTATCTTATCCACTCTTACCCATAACAAACATAGAACATTTATACTCTATAGCATGGATCGGGAAACCTATTCCCTATTCCCTATCCCCTATTCCCTATTCCCTATCCCCTATCCCCTATTCCCTGTCCCCTATCCGAAGAACCAGATTTTAGTTTATAAGGGGAACAAAGGTAGCACACGGTAGATCCGAGGAATCACAGCGTCATGGCAGAGCAGTTAAACCTTTTGGGCAATGGTGGGGGGAATGATGCCAATCGTATTGTGCCCACCGCTTTACACCAAGAAATGCAGCGATCGTATTTGGAATATGCCATGAGTGTGATTGTGGGGCGGGCGCTGCCGGATGTGCGGGATGGTCTCAAGCCGGTGCAGCGACGTATCCTCTATGCCATGCATGAGTTGGGTCTCACTCCCGATCGGCCTTACCGCAAGTGTGCGCGGGTGGTAGGGGATGTGTTGGGAAAGTATCACCCCCACGGGGATCAGTCGGTGTATGAGGCGCTGGTGCGGCTGGTGCAGGATTTTAGCTGTCGCTATCCGTTGTTAGATGGCCATGGCAATTTTGGCTCTGTGGATAATGACCCCCCGGCGGCCATGCGCTATACGGAGGTTCGCCTGGATGCCCTTAGTCATGAGGGGCTGTTGGGGGAAATTGGCGAAGCCACGGTGGATTTTACGGATAATTTTGACAATTCCCAGGAGGAGCCGATCGTTTTACCGGCTCAGTTGCCCATTTTGCTCCTCAATGGTTGTTCTGGGATTGCGGTGGGGATGGCGACGAATATTCCGCCCCATAACCTGGGGGAAATTGTGGATGGGTTAATTGGCTTAATTGATGCCAATGAGGCGGAGCGGGAACTGACGGAGGAGCAACTGTTGAGGCTGATTCCGGGGCCGGATTTTCCTACGGGGGGCGAAATTATAGGCACTCAGGGCATCCAGGATGCCTATCGGGAGGGGAAGGGCAGTATTCCCCTGCGGGGGGTGGTACAGATCGAGGAAATTCAACCGGGGCGGGGGCGGCATCGTCGGCCCGCGTTGATTGTGACGGAGTTGCCTTTTCAGGTGAATAAGGCGGGCTGGATTGAAAAGGTGGCAGATTTAGCCAATAACAGTAAGCTACAGGGCATTGCGGATATTCGGGACGAGAGCGATCGGGAGGGGATGCGGGTGGTGATTGAACTGAAGCGGGAGGCGAATCCGGCTCAGTTGTTGGCGGAGTTGTATCAAAAAACCCCTCTGCAAATGAATTTTGGGGCGACCCTGTTGGGCATTGTGAATGGGGAACCTCGGCAGTTGAGCTTAAAGGGGTTGCTTCAGGAATTTCTCCGGTTTCGGGAAGAAACCCTGACCCGCCGCTATCGCTATGAGTTGGACAAGGCTCAAAGTCGCCTGGAAATTGTGGGCGGGCTGTTAACGGCGTTAACCCAGTTGGATCAGGTGATCGAGATTCTGCGGAATGCCCCGGATGGGAGTACGGCCAAGGTTCAGTTACAGGTGCGGCTTGACCTCAGCGATCGTCAGGGAGATGCGATTTTGGCCATGCCCCTGCGTCGGTTATTGGGCACGGAGCGCACCAGTTTGGAGCAGGAAGCCCAGGAACTGCGGCAGCAAATCCAGTCCCTAGAGCGGTTACTAAGCGATCGTCATGAACTGCTGAAAAGCCTGAAAAAAGATCTGCGAGCCCTGAAACGCAAGTACGACAACCCTCGCCGCACCCGCATTTATGCCGAAGGCACAGAGCCCGCTCTACCCGTGGAACTGGAGTCTGGGGAAGAGGAGACCGTCACGGAAACCCTGGTAGAGCAAACCCAGCGGGGCTATGTGCGGCGCTTTCCTCCCCGATCGCGGCAGCGCAGTAAGGAGCCGGAGGAGGGCTTGACGCTCAAACCGGGACAGTGGCAGCCCCTACAGGATTTGGATGATTTTGTTACCGATCAGCAAACCCTCCAGAGCAATCAAGAAGTGCTGGTGGTCAGCCGTACCGCCAAAGCCTATACCCTGACGGTGGCGGAAATTCCCCTGCAACGTCGCCAAGGAAAAGGCGTTCCCCTGATCACCCTCTTACCGGAGGAACTACAGGGCAATCCCAGCCAAATTCTTTGGACAACGGCCCTGCCGGAGGTCTGCGAGGGTCAGGATTTGATTGCCCTCACCCAGGGGGCAAAAATTAAGCGCTTGCCCCTAACGGAGTTTCAGCACCTCACCCAGCGGGGTCTGATTTTAATGAAGTTGAAAGAGGAGGACGAACTGCTCTGGTTAGAAAAAACCGATGGGCAGAGCTTTGTGGTGGTGGGCACCTCCAGCGGTCGCCTTTTGCGCTTTAGTTTAGATGAGGATCAACTGCCCTACCAAGGGCGCAATACCCAAGGGCAGACCGTGCTGCGCCTGCGGGTTAAGGAGCAACTGGTGGGAGGGGCCGTCGTCTCCCCAGGGGATCACCTGATTTTAATTTCGGAAAAAGGCTACGGCAAACGGATCCTCACCGCCGATCTGCCCTTGGGGTGTCGGGGTGATCTGGGGAATACGGCCTTCCATTTCTCCCTCAAAGGCGATCGTCTCGTCACCCTACAAGCGGTACACCCGGAAGATGAACTCATGATACTGAGTAGCCAAAACCGGATCACCCGCCTGCCCGTAGCCCACATTCCCCTAGGGGAGAAAAACAGCCGAGACACGAAAGCGATCGTCTCCCTCAACGTTGGAGAAACGATCGCTCAGATCCGCCGAACCCCTCGGTAAGCCTAGGTTAGGGTGGGGCTTTCGGGCTAAAGTTAGGCTAAAGTTAAGCTAAATTTGGGCTGCCTTAAGCCTTAAGCAGCGGTTTCCATCCAGTCGTAAATCCGATCTAATTGCTCTAGGGTAATTAACCCATATCGCCATAACACCATGGGTAACGGCCCCGGATCCAGTTGGCTATGTTTCAGGGCCAAAGCGATGGAAGAGTTTGAGAGGCACAACTCATCCTGAAGAAACTGAATTAAGCGATCGTAACGGTTTGGCATAACGATGACCTCCCTGAGCGATAGTATCTGGCTAGATCTAATCCGTTGCGGAAACAGGATTGACTCCCCCATGCGGAGGCTGCATTTCCAGCGGTGGCGAAGATTCCCCGTGATGTTTACCCCAGCTAGCTCGTTTGGAACCGGAGCCGATTGAGGGGACTAGAGGGTTAATTGTCTGAAATTGACTAAAACCCATTGGGGATCATGAAAATCTTGGGTTGATTATAATCTAGAGGTTTAGAAAACATAGTGTAACTTAGGAAGTCTTAAAAAAATGTATCAATTCTAAAAAAAAAGCTAAAAACAGTCTTGGCTAAACAGAGATGTTCCCCCGGTTACCCCTCGCCTATGACCTCCACTCCCTGGGCTCAGCACCTGGAAACCACTGCCGACGGCTCCTATACCTTTTTCTCCCCAGACTTTCAAGAAACATTCCACAGCCGGGGGGGAGCCCGCAGTGAGGCGATCGACAAGTTTGTGGGGGCGGCGGATTTAGCCCAACGGGCCGGGGGCGATCGACTGGTCATTTTAGATGTGTGTTATGGCTTAGGCTACAACACGGCGGCGGCGTTAGCGGTGATCTGGCAGGTGAATCCTCAGTGTCACGTTACCCTAGTGGGCGTGGAAATCGATCCCAGTGTACCCCTAGCGGCCCTAGCCCCAGAGATTTTGAGCCTCTGGAGTCCGGCAGTAGTGCCAGTGCTGCGAGAGCTAGCGGAAAAGGGTACTTATATATCAGAAATCTGTCAAGCTAGGTTGCACTGGGAGGATGCCCGTACTACTTTGCCACGGCTGCACCAGCAAGGGTTTAGAGCAGATGCCATTTTTCTCGATCCCTTTTCCCCCCGGCGGTGTCCCCAACTTTGGACAGTGGAATTTCTCACCCATGTGGCCCACTGCCTAGCCCCAGAGGGTAAACTCACCACCTACTGCCGGGCGGCGGCGGTGCGCTCAGCCCTTCAGGAAACCGGTTTAGTGCTAGGTACTTTACCCGTGACCGGCCCCGCACTGCCCCATCAATGGGCCCACGGAACGATCGCTGCCCACCCCCAGAGTCAGGCAGCCCAGTCCTTAACGCTCCTCTCTGCTTCAGAGTTAGAGCATCTTCAGACCCGTGCAGGCATTCCCTACCGGGATCCCACATTGGAGGGCACAGCAGCGGAAATTACGGAGAGACGATCGGCGGAGCAACGGGCTTCTGAGCGGGAGTCTACAACCCAGTGGCGCAAGCGGTGGGGAATTGAATAGGTTTTTAAGATTATCTGTCTGGTTGGTATTAAATAAGAGATCGGTGTTGCCAGTACCCCACATCAATCCAACGATCGAATTTGAATCCTGCTT
>DALYGI010000360.1:0-4552 GCA_031971595.1 Prochlorotrichaceae cyanobacterium CTOTU29312 | reverse complement strand
GGGAATGGGGAATGGGGAATGGGGAATGGGGAATGGGGAATAGGGAATGGGGAATGGGGAATGGGGAATGGGGAATGGGGAATGGGGAATGGGGAATAGGGAATGGGGAATAGGGAATAGGGAATAGGGAATAGGGAATAGGGAATGGGGAATAGGGAATGGGGAATAGGGAATAGGGAATGGGGAATAGGAAATAGGGAAATATAGACCGTAGACCATTCATTAGATGTATGTCAGTCATGAGTCATAAAATAATTAATGTATAGCATTGTATTAATTAGAGCCATTAACTTTAACAACGTTTTTATTTTATATTGGCTCTTTTGGGCTTAATTTGCTTGAAAAGCAACGACTTGATGCGGTAAAATCCCATTATCGGTATTTATCCAAGCAGCCCGTGCTGGAAGTTATGGTTAAAACGATAGAGCAGGAAATAGCTGACAAATAGGGACTTCACCGGCACAGATACGAATAAACTTCTGCCTGTTAGTCCACGTTCAGTGGACTTGCGATATTAGCCCGCAGTTTACTCGCGGGCGCGGGCGCGGTTCAAGCAGGATAGGCGTTTTGACTCAGCTAATTTGTGCCCAGTGTTCTAGGATCATAGCGGCTATTCAAAGCCCCATCGGGATCGTAAAGTTCCATGGGGATTTGAGCCGTATCGCTGATATTTTTCAGGGCATTTTCTAAGCCTTGAATATGAGCTAAGGCCTGCTGTTGATCTCCCCATAAACCAGCAGATAAAATTTGGCTTTCGTAGTCTACCGTGACCTGTACCGCAATCAATTCAGGGGTAACGGTGAAATAACAAATAACCGGGGTCGTGGTGCAAATTTTGCCCAATTCCTGCCGCGTTTTTTCCACCTGATCAAACTTTTTGGATTGCTCCTCCGCCCGTTGATAAGCCTGGGTATATTGGGGAATCAATTTTTGAGCTTCTCCATACTGGGGACTACCTGACGGGATCTGTTGAAGGGTAACCAGGGCCACTTCCCAGCGCTTACGGGCAATGCTCCACCGCCCTTCTCGCTCCGCCTCTTGGGCAAGTCTGGCCTTATCGAGAGCCTGTTGGTAGGTATCACTAGCCACCCCTGCGGTGCGGGTTTGCTGTTGGAATTGAGTCAATTCTTTTTGATAGCGTTGGCGATAATCTGCGATCGATCCGTAGGCGGTGGTGCCTTCGGGAATTTCCCCTAGGGTTTCTAAAGCTGTTTGCCAATAGCCCTCAATCCGCTGCTGAAGCACACTGCGATCCACATTGGGATTACTGGCTAGGGCTTTTTCCCAGTTCACTTTCTGAAGTTGGGCTAGTTTTGCCGCTTCCTCCGCCCGTTTTAAGACGCTCTGAGCCAGGGTTTCCTTCTCAATCTCCCGATCGATGAGATCTACATACTGCTCATATTGTTCAATTTTGCGCTGGGCTAGCTCATAGCCAGGGTTATCCTGGGGAACCGATCGGAGGGTGTCTAGGGCTTGAACCCAGAGGGTGCGGGTTGCCTGCCATTGGGCTAGGGGATAGGGGGGCGTTTTGCTTTGGTTCACCGCCGCCACAGCGGTTTCAAAGGCTTGGGTAATGGGGGCAAACGCCAGCAAATCCTGCTCCACCTCTGCATGCAAAGCCTTCGCCCGCTCCCGGTAGCTAGACCACAGGGGCACTTTGCGGCTGAGCCGTTGACTCTCTTGCAGTTGGGCTTCGATCGCTTTGAGGTGATCCCAATGTTCAGCAACGGTAATTTGCTCCAGGGCCTGGTCTTGCAGTTGCTCCGCCTGTTGCAGAGGGGTACAGGTTTTCACATAGCAGGGTTGCATCATGAACCAAAAACTGCCCACAAAAGTACTCAGGCAGAGCGCTGCCCCCGTGAGCCATACCCCAGAGGGCAACACCAGGGCTTCCGGTTGGGGGGCCGGGGTTCGGGGAGGGGCAATGGGAGGAGCAACGGTAGCTTTTGGAGTAGTTTTCGGGGTTGATTCAGGATGAGCAACAGGAATCCGGGCCGAGGGAGCCAGGAGGCTACTTTTGCCAGCGGCATAGGGTTGGGTTTCCCCGACCACCCGCAGGTATAGCCCCACATTTAGCTTGGGGCCCCGGTGGGACTGAATCCGAAAGATGGCATGGTGGAGCTTGGCTTCCAGATGTTGCAGCGCCGCCGCAAACTGGGACAGGGTAAACTGGGGATCGGGACGTACCCCCGCCGCGTGTTCAATTAAAATTAAAAGTCGATCGCTTTGATAACTACAGCGCACTTGCAGGGGAATGGGGGATCTGCGTCTCTGTTGCCATTGACGTTGCAGGTGAATTTCTAAAAGACGATGGGGATGGAAATCTGCCGGACGGGGACGATCGGCCACGGGGGTAGGAACCTTGTGGGGAGCCGAAGAGCCGAGAGGGGTGGGAAGGGTAGAAGATAGCGTCATGGGAGAAGAGATCCGACCGAGGATGCAAGGGACTAAAGGAAAGAACCATGAGTCTGGCGCAAAGCTTACCCTAAGCTTCACCGATCGCCAACCCCTAGCCGGATAAAAATCTTCGCCGATCGTCCTGGGGGATGTTTACAGCCGCTTTAAGGGATTCTTTAAATCAGGTCTTAGACTGAGGACTATAACCCAAATGTTGCCAGGCCAAGGGCGTAGCCAACCGTCCCCGTGGGGTGCGTTGCAGATAACCCCGTTGCAACAGATAGGGCTCATATACTGACTCGATCGTTTGGGCATCTTCCCCCGTAGCCGCCGCCAAAGTTTCTAAACCCGCTGGCCCCCCTTGATAGTGTTCAATCAGGGTAGACAGTAACCGTCGATCCACCCAATCCAAGCCACAGGGATCCACCTGATAGCGCTCTAGAGCTTCCGCTGCGATCGTTTGGTCAATGATAAAGGCCTGGTTGACTGGGGGCTGGCTGGCTGGGGACGCTTGACCCGTTAATTGACCCGCTGAATTTTGATCCGATGAACTTGAATCCTGGCCTGACCCATACTTCACCGTGGCATAATCCCGTACCCGTTTGAGCAGACGATTGGCAATGCGGGGAGTCCCCCTCGATCGCTGGGCAATTTCCATCGCTCCAGAGGGATCTAGAGGCGTATTTAAGACCTGAGCCGATCGCAAAACGATCGCCTGTAACTCCTCTGGCTCATAAAATCGGAGGCGCTGCACCAACCCAAACCGATCGCGTAGGGGAGAAGTCAAAGCGCCCATCTGAGTCGTCGCCCCAATCAAGGTAAAAGGTTTAAGGGGCACACTGCGCGTCCGGGCAGACTGGCCCTTGCCCAAAGTAATATCCAAACGACAATCCTCCATCGCAGGGTAGAGAATTTCCTCCGTAACCTTAGAGAGGCGATGAATTTCATCAATAAACAGCAAATCGCCGCTTTGTAAACCCATCAGCAACCCCACAATATCCCGTGGACGTTCTAGGGCAGGGGCCGAAGTGACCTTGCAATTCACCCCCATTTCCTGAGCCAGCACCAGAGCCAGTGTCGTTTTACCCAAACCAGGGGGGCCGTAGAACAAGAGATGATCCAACCGTTCCTGGCGCACCTTCGCCGCCTGGATAGCAATCTCCAGCACCTCCTTTAAGTCCCGCTGTCCCACATAATCCGCCAAGCACTTAGGCCGCAAAGAGTCCTCCGGCTTCCCCTCCTCATCCCCCTGAATCTGAGGCGCTAACACCTGGGGATCTGCCCCTGCGGGGACAGCCTTTGCCTTGGATCTAGTCTTTGCGGGCTTAGCCTCGCGCTCCGGCAGTTCCGCCGAATGGGAAGAAACGATCGCCACGGAAAACTCCTAGGGGGTAGAGATCTGGTAGGTGCGTTAATGAAGTGTAATGTACCTGCGTTAAATAGTAATAAACAAAACCCATGGGTTACAATAAAAAAGTTGTCTACACACGACAGACTACAGACAGTCTTCTAGGAAAGACTTGAGTTATCATGTTATAAAAATATCTGTGCCAGAGGTTAGGTTAAGCTATGCCCATGCGAAGAGCAGATCGCAGAACCCCCAATGATGACAATACTCAGAAGTATTCTATTTCCCAACGAGAAGAACCAGCATCTCCTAGTGAACTAAAAAAATTACTGATGACTGCTCGTTCTCAACGAGATGAGTTTCAATCTAAGTTACAAGAAGTTAACACTCAACTTGTTCACGTTCAACATAACTTCCAAACTTCACAGTCAGAAATTTCTCAATGGAAGGAGTCTGCAACAGGTAATTATCAACTCTATCTTGAGGAACACCAAAAGCTACAAGAAGCTAGCACTCAACTTGTTCATATTCAACATAGTTTCCAAGCTTCACAAACAGAAGTTTTCCAATGGAAAGAGTGTGCAACAGATCATTATCAACGATACCTTGAGGAACAGCGAAAGTACCAGCAATCACTATCTCTGTATAATCAAGAGAAGTTGAGAGCAGCAGAGCTACTCTCTAAATATGAGGAAGCAAATGTTCAATGTACGCATTATTTAAATTTATATAATGAAACTCAAGAACAACTTAAATATGAAAGACGTTCAAAAGCTAGCATTAAAGGTTGGGAGACTCGTCGCAAAT
>DALYGI010000359.1:0-4581 GCA_031971595.1 Prochlorotrichaceae cyanobacterium CTOTU29312 | reverse complement strand
TGATTTTAATTGGAACCGATGGGGCTACCGCCTTCAATGTCATCGAATCCATTCGCAAAGACTTTTGTGAATCTCCCCAACAACTAGGCCCCGATGAAATCACCGTCACCTTTAGCTGTGGCATTGCCAGTTTTCCCGACTATATTGATGCTAACCACCTCAACGATGCAGCGGATCAGTCCCTCTACCGCGCCAAAGACCAAGGCCGCAATTGTACTGTTTTATCCCAACCCCCATCCCCAGACAACTTGTAAACAGATTGTAAAGAAATTGTAACGACATTGTAAAAAAAAGGATAAGCCATTATTTCAATTCTGCTTAAACCAGGGGGATGTCTGCTCAAACTGCTATATGGTGTTCAATGTTAACTCTTATTGAATTGAGCCTGCTGGAGTTGGGATGTCTGCATTAATCACCACGAGATCAGAAGAAATTTTTGCCGCTGCCCAGAAATTAATGCCTGGGGGAGTGAGTTCCCCGGTGCGGGCTTTTAAGTCCGTTGGTGGACAGCCCATCGTGTTCGATCGTGTTCAGGGAGCCTATGCTTGGGACGTGGACGGCAACCAGTACATCGACTATGTGGGAACCTGGGGCCCAGCCATTTGTGGTCATGCCCACCCGGAGGTTTTAGCCGCCCTTCAGGAAGCCCTCGGCAAAGGAACCAGTTTTGGGGCCCCCTGTGAACTCGAAAACGTCTTAGCCCAGATGGTGATTGATGCGGTGCCCAGCGTGGAAATGGTGCGGTTTGTGAACTCTGGTACGGAAGCCTGTATGGCCGTCCTGCGCCTGATGCGAGCCTATACGGGTCGGGAAAAAGTCATTAAATTTGAAGGCTGTTACCACGGTCACGCGGATATGTTTTTGGTCAAAGCGGGTTCCGGGGTGGCCACCCTAGGCTTACCGGACTCCCCTGGCGTGCCCAAATCCACCACCGCCAGCACCCTCACCGCCCCCTACAACAACCTGGAAGCAGTCCAACAACTATTTGAGCAAAATCCCAACGAAATTAGCGGTGTCATTTTAGAACCGGTTGTGGGTAACGCCGGGTTTATTCCCCCCGACGCGGGCTTTTTGGAGGGTCTACGGGAAATTACCCGCGATCACAATGCGCTTCTGGTCTTTGATGAAGTGATGACCGGATTCCGCATCGCCTACGGAGGAGCCCAGGAAAAATTTAATGTGACCCCAGACCTGACTACCCTCGGCAAAGTCATTGGGGGCGGTTTACCCGTGGGAGCCTACGGCGGCAAACGGGAAATCATGGAACTGGTGGCCCCTGCCGGCCCCATGTACCAAGCCGGAACCCTTTCCGGGAATCCTTTAGCCATGACCGCAGGCATCAAAACCCTGGAAATTATGAATCGTCCCGGCGCTTACGAAACCCTCGATCGCATTACCCGCCCTCTCAGTGAAGGCCTCTTAACGATCGCCAAGGAAACGGGACACGCCGCCACCGGGGGATCGATCAGCGGTATGTTTGGGCTATTTTTTACCGATAAAACCGTCCGCAACTACGAAGACGCGAAAACCTCAGACCTGCAAAAATTTAGCCGGTTCCACCGGGGAATGCTAGAGCAAGGCATTTACCTAGCCCCCTCTCAATTTGAAGCGGGGTTCACCTCCCTAGCCCACAGCCCAGAGGACATCAATCGTACCCTGGCCGCCGCTCGGACGGTGATGGCTAGTCTGTAGAGATTGGCATAGGGGCAATCCCCCCGTGGTTGCCCTAGTTACCATGCCCAGTCACAATCCCCCATGGTTGCCCCAGGGCAGACTTCGAGCGATCGTAATCCCGATCGTTAAATGAAATTTATACCGTCACCCTAGTACACTGAGCCAGAAGTTTGACTGCCATTGTTAAGCGACGAATGCCTTACCTTGGTCTATTTCCCGAATTTCCCTAGAAAAATATCTCTAGAAATGATAAGATCATCATCCTTTGTGTATAGAGGCGGGAGACTCCATGACTAGGAGAACTTTAGAAGGAACGAGCCGCAAGCGGAAGCGGGTATCTGGCTTTAGGGTTCGGATGAGAACCAAAAACGGTCAACGGGTCATCAAGGCTCGTCGGAGTAGAGGTAGAGCGCGGTTAGCGGTATAACTGAAGCAATACAACTAAAACCAGATTGATACAACCAGATTGACAATCTTTAACCCCGTTGTACGAGCTTAGGGTCAGCGTTTTTGAAGCGTTTGCTCCCCAGCTTCAACAGCGGGGTTGGATTTTATGAGACCTCAATTTACCTACCCCTTACCCCCTTACCTCAATACGCTTTGTGGGTTTAGCCAGAGTCCATCGTCTTCGCCGCCAAGATTTTGACTCCATTTATCGTCAGGGTAAACGGATCTCCGGGACGTATCTGCGGGCGATCGTTTTGTTTGGTGCTCCAGAGACCCTGAACCCTTTTCCCAAAATCGGTATTGTGATCAGCAAAAAAGTGAGCAAGCGGGCCGTACAGCGGAATCGTCTGCGTCGTCAGATCCAAGCGGCCTTCCAAGCCCTCTTACCCCGACTCCGCCCAGGCTGGCAAGGCATTCTCATCGTACAGAATTCAGCTTTAGGATGCACTTATGGCCAAATTTTGCCAGAATTAGAAAAAATTCTAAACAAAGCTGAGGTGTTAGATGGGCATTCGTGAAGAGGTCTTTTTTGAAGGGAAGCCCCATCTGGGGGATCTGATCCTTAATATTATTTTGGGCGTGTTTGTGGTTACCCTTCCCCTCACCGTGGGAGCGATCGTCCGCGCCCTGTGGTTACGGTTTCGCATTACCGATCGTCGGGTCACTGTCACCGGAGGCTGGATGGGGCGCGATCGTTCTGATGTGATCTATCGAGAAATTCGGGAAGTTCGCACCGTTCCCCGTGGGCTGGGCCTGTGGGGAGATATGGTCTTAATCCTCAACGATGGCAGTCGCTTAGAACTCCGGGGAATGCCTCAATTCCGGGAAATTGCCGCCTACGTGAGCGATCGGATTGCTCAACGGAATAAGGATGCGGTTAAGGCTTAGGTTAGGGAATAGGGAATAGGGGTTAGGGAATAGGGGTTGCGATTTAGGTTTGGGTTTAGGCTTTAGATTTCAGTGTGGTATCCATGCATAGTTTCATTCCCCCCGATCGTTTTTTGCCCTACTTGACCTGGCAAGACATTGACTCTCTGCCGGATAAGCAAAAGGTGGTGATTGTGCAACCCCTAGGGGCGATCGAGCAACATGGCCCACACCTGCCCCTCATCGTCGATGCGGCGATCGTTACGGGGGTGATGGGCAAAGCCCTGGAAGCCCTCAAACCAGAGATTCCAGCCTATGCCTTACCCACCCTCACCTATGGCAAATCCAATGAACATTGGCATTTTCCGGGCACCATCACCCTAAGCGCAACCACTCTGCTGCACACCCTAATGGAAGTGGGGGAAAGCCTTTATCGAGCCGGATTTCGGAAATTGGTCTTCGTCAACGGTCACGGCGGACAACCCCAAGTGGTGGAAATCGCAGCGCGGGATCTCCGCCAATGCTTTGAAGATTTCCAGGTCTTTCCCCATTTTGTCTGGAATGCCCTGCCCCCCGCCGCCTTTAGTGCCTGGCTCAGCCCCCAGGAAGTTCAAGAGGGGATTCATGCCGGGGATGCGGAAACCAGCTTAATGCTTGCCCTCTTGCCCGATCAGGTCAAATTCGATCGGGCTGTGGCGGCATATCCCCCTGCCCTCAACGCCTATCCCGCCCTCAGTTGGGAAGGTGCTTGTCCCATCGCTTGGATGACCCGCGATCTCAGCCAAACCGGAACGATCGGTAACCCCACTACCGCCTCCGGGGCCAAGGGACTGGCAATGTTAGCGGCCCTTACTACTGCCTGGACAGAGATCCTAGAGCAAATTTATCGGTTCCAGTTCCCCGATAAATCTTTAGATTATTAATCCCTGAAAACCCTTAAAACCGTACTGTTCCGAGGTTTGGTTAAAAATATTTAAGAAATCCAAGTAACTTGCCCAAAAGATGGTATTGAGCTTTACAACATCTGGGGATCACAAAGTGTTACATTAGGATCAACAAGATTATATAAGTTCGTTCTTTAATCCCCTCCTCGGCAAACCTATGGCACAAATTCTTGATCCTATCCCTAGCGGTTTTGTGGCAAAGCCAATGCTGTGCTGCTATGTTAACGCTACGAGCAAAATTCAAGTTGCTCGCATCACCAATATTCCTAACTGGTATTTTGAACGGGTTGTGTTTCCAGGCCAACGTCTCATTTTTGAAGCCGTATCTGATGCTCAACTCGAAATTCACACGGGCATGATGGCCAGCGCTATCCTCTCCGATCGCATTCCCTGTGAAGAGCTAGAAATTAGCGAGGAGACTCAAGCCCCCACCTCAAAAAAACTGACCCCCTTGCCCACTGAACTGGTGGAAGAGCGTGAGTTAGCCTCCGTAGCTTAGGGTTCCCTTCCCTCGTCCTGAGTCCTCTCGTTTTTCCGTCCTTCCGTCCTTCTGGATAGTGTTTTCACTGATCCCCGCCCTTAAGCAGAGGGGCAGAAAATTAGATTTCCCACTTCTCAGCCACCTTTTTCCACTCCCCGAAGAAGGTGG
>DALYGI010000358.1:0-4612 GCA_031971595.1 Prochlorotrichaceae cyanobacterium CTOTU29312 | reverse complement strand
CCCCCCTTAACTGAAGACGATTCCCCAACAAATGCACCGTTCCCCCCTGTCCCTGGGCTCCCGACGCATTCAACGTTCCCGAACTGCTAAACACACCACCCCCGCCAAAGCGAATCGAACCGCCATCCGTCGCCCCTTGAGCCAGGGTTTCCCCAAACTTCGTCTGAATCACCGTTCCCTGATAATCCACATTGATGTTGCCCCCCGCGCCTTCCGTTCCCACCGCACGGATCACCCCACCATCCAAGAAACGATCGACCTGAAGAGACACCGATCCTCCCACCGATCCATCTGCTCGGATCTCTCCCGTATTCACCACCAAATTCCCCTGGATCTGAACCTGTCCTCCGGGCGCACTTACCTGCTCCAGAACAACCTCTCCCCCAGACCCAATCCGTAACCCACTCGCCTCCACCAACGCACCGGAATCAATGACAACCTGCTGCGTGCTGGCCAAGTCTTCCCCAATCCGCACCACACCGCCGCCCAACCCTGACGACGCATCCACATGAGACCCATTCGATAAGGTAATCTCATCCCCCAACAGCGTGATCACCCCTGCCGGTGCTGCCAAACCACCTGTATTCAGCACCGTCTGCCCCACCAGGGTCAAACTTTCGCTAGGGTTAACCGCCAACTGTCCCTCATTGCGAATCTGTCCCGGATATTCGCTCCCATACTGAATCCCCGGCGTAACTCCCACGGTCAACAACGGCGGCACATTGGGATCCACCGCCCTAAATTGGGATCCATCGGAAAAAATAAACGCTTGCCCCGCACTGGCACTAAAGGATCCACTGAGATCCAACCGGGCATTGGGGCCAAAAATAATGCCATTGGGATTCAGGAAAAATAAATCTGCCCCTCCATTCACCCCCAGGGTTCCCAAAATATCCGACACATCCGACCCCGTAACCCGACTGAGAATCCGATCGATCCCCGTAGGATTATCGAAATAAACTCGCTGCCCTTCATTCACATTAAACTCAAGAAAGCTATGGAAGAGGTTAGCCCCCCGCGCTGCACCCCCCTCAATTAAATCCGCAGGGGAGCCTTTCACCACCTGATTAGGGGAAACAGTAGAATTTTCGGAACCTAAAGTGCTATCGGGTACAATCTGCCCGTAAGTGGGTTGTATCGCTATCAAGGCCATCAACACACTGAGAGGAAATGACTGCACAAGCATCCACCAGAAACGATCGCCAAGGTTCCACAGCATACTAGGCTCCCTTATGTTTAGTTCAGATAAGGCAGTGGAGCAGCACAATCCTCGGTCAATAAGTTGCTTTTATGATACTCCACTTACTGACGTACTGAATCTTAGATTGCTATTTAAGCTTTTAGTGGAAAATACTTAAAAAATTAACAAATCGAGCTACTATAATGTCTGTTCCAAAGGCAGGTTAAGCAAAATAAATAATATAACCTTATAGCTATTGAAATCTAAAAGAGTGGCTATTTTTGAAGAGGCGACACAATTTGAGCTTATCCATTAGGACAGAGATCACGTCAGCATATCAATAAGTTTTACTAAACTATTTAGTTGGATCCACGGAGAGAGGGTTAGAGTGGTGATTTGGTGCATAATTCTAGACGATCGCCCTTGATCATCATTAAATCAACTGCGTAGCAATAACAAAATAACCCCAGCAATGACACTAATGGTTGCACTGGCAATTAAGGTATTAGCACGATTTAAACTATCCCGCGAAAACTCAAAGAATCGGTTATCCCAGCGCCTCACCTCCTCCTGGAATTCTTGACGCGATCGAGCTAGTTCTTCTCGAACTTCCCCTACATCGTGACGAACTTCTTCTAAATCGTGACGGACTTTTTCTACGTCATGACGAACTTCTTCTACATCGTGACGGACTTTTTCTACATCCTGGCGGATTTCGCTAAACCCTTGGCGAATTTCTCCCTGGAAGTTTCGGAACTCCGTTAATAGTTCTTGAATGGCCTGGCTCTGGGAATCTTGAGACTGCATTAGGATGCTCCTGTTCTGTAAAATCATGTTGTTCTACTGGAAAATTATGACAGAATCAGCACGATAAGGTCAAACTCCTACACAGATCAGCCAACTCCCCTACCTAAGTACATCAAAACTAGCGCCCACCCCCAAAGCAGTGCCAGTAGAACTCCTTCTCCGGTTTGGCTATAGAAGGTTTGGATTTGACGGGGGTACAATTGTACGACTTCGATCGTGAGTTGATGGGGGGGCGATCGCCACAGGACTTGTCCTAGGGGGGTGATCACAGTGGAATAGCCGGTGTTACTCACTGCCACTAACCAACGATCGTTTTCGATGGCCCGCAGGATGTTGAGGGCTTCTTGGTACTCCATGATCCGGGTATCATAGGGATCTAGGTTGGAAGCGGTGAGGATAAAGGCTGCGCCTCGTTTGACTTGTTCCCGCAGGATTTGAGGAAAGAGGGGTTCATAGCAAATGCCGATCGCGGCGGTGCCCCAGGGGGTGTTAAAGGATTGTCCGCTCTGGCCAGGCACTAGGCTGCCTTCCATGAGGGACAGGCGACGCAGGACTTTACTCAGTAGTTTTTCTAGGGGAATGTACTCCCCGAAGGGGACGAGTTTGACTTTGTTGTAACGACTGGTGATGGTGCCGGTACTATCCAGGGCGATCAGGCTTTGGCTGAGTCCGGGGTGGGGCGGTTCTGCGGTTAAAAAGGTGCTAATCCAAGCGGGAACTCCTAGGCGACGAATGGCTTGGTACAAGGGGCTTTGGGTGCGGGTACTACCTTCCCACACTAGGGGCAATGCTCCTTCGGGCATGAACACCGCATCGACTCCCAAACGGGCGAGGGCTTGGTAACCTTGGGTGTAGACGTTGAGGGATTGCTGAATACCGGCGGGGGTGAGTTTAATACGGGTGGGAATGTTGCCCTGAATCAGTCCCAAGGTCAGGGGCTCCCCTGTCTCCACTGCTCCCCTCGCCAGTTGACCCATGCCCCAGCCAAAACCATGCAACATCAACACTGTCCCCAATGCCAACCCCCACCAGGTTCGAGAATCGGGACTGCGTTGTAGGCTGGCCCGTAACCCATAGGCCAGTAAGCCATTGACCAAAACGATCGCTGCACTGATACCGAGGGAGCCAAACCAGCGAGTCCCGTAGAGGAGCCAGAGGTTACCGGGACTTTGGCTAATGGCCAGGGAGCCGCTATAAATGGGTAAATGACTCCAGAGCCAGTCTAAACTACACCAGAAGGCAACCCCCACCGCCAACTGTTGGCAGCGCGTCCACTGCCAGCGGGCAGATCCCCAGCTGAGTCCCACCATCCACAAAACGATCGGAGTGGTGTTCCACAGGGTTAACACCAACCACGCCACCCCGGCGATCGTGATGCTACTGCCCCAAGACATCCCCATCCACATCAGAGGATGAAGTCCAGTGATCCAGTGCAGGCTCACGCCGTAGTAGGCTACGCCCCAGACTAGACCTAGAAGTGATAAGTGGTAAGTGGTAAGTGGTAAGTGGGAACTCAGAACTTGAAAATAGGAACCTAAAATAGTTCTTTTGTTCTCTGTCCTCTGTTCCCTATCCCCTGTCCCCTGTCCCCTATCCCCTGTTCCCTGCCCACTGACACACCACCACAAGGGCATCCAACTACACCAAGCTAAACCAAAGAGACTCCAGGGGGGAGCAGCTAGGGCAAAGCTGACTCCCGCAAGGGCTGTAAGGACTAGAAGGGGGATCATGACGCTACGATCGTAGGGTGACTTGGAATTTCTCCACTAGGGTGTCCCGTACTTTTTGGTGGCAGGGTTCTATGTCTTCTTCTGTGAGGGTTCGATCGCTGGCTCGATAGATGAGGCGGAAGGCTAAACTGCGTTGACCAGCGGGAACGGAGTCTCCCACATACTGATCAAAGAGTTCAATTGTACTGAGTAAGCTGCCTGCTGCTTTGTACATCGATCGTTCCAGTTCCGCCACGCTCACACTGGTCTTTACAAAAAAGGCTAAGTCTCGATCGGAGGTGGGATAGGTGGAAAAGGGTTGGAAGAGAGGCACGGTGTCTTCTTCCCCTAGCATTGCTCCCAGTAGGGTTTCGAGGTTGAGATGGAAAATATAGACCTCTGGGGGTAAGCCTCGCTCCCGCGCTAGTTTGGGGTGCAGTTGTCCAAAGCGCCCTAGGCGGTTGCCCTGAATCCAAAGGGATGCGGTGCGGCCCGGGTGAAACCGATCGTCCTGGCGATCGGGTTGGTATTCTACGGTGACTCCGGTTTGGTCTAGGACACTTTGTAAAATGCCCTTGGCTTCGTACCAGTTGAGGGGTTGCTCCCGGCCACTGCGGAGCCAGCGCCCTTGCCAGGCATCGCCGCCCAGAATGCCCGCTAGGGCTTCCCCTTCCATCAGTCCGTCTTCTTCCGCCCAGAAGAAATGCCCCAGTTCAAAGGCGTTGAGGGGGCCGTTGCCCTGTTCCCAGTTGTACTGAAAAGCATCCAAAAGACCATCCACTAAGTCCGTCCGTAGGGCAGAATATTCCGCCAGTAAGGGGTTGGAAAGGCGCACGGGCTGGCGACCACGGCCCGTTTCGGGTTTCACTAAGGAGTAGTGCATCACTTCCGTTAGTCCTACCCCTCGAAACTGCTC
>DALYGI010000357.1:0-4614 GCA_031971595.1 Prochlorotrichaceae cyanobacterium CTOTU29312 | reverse complement strand
TACTATCCCCAGCAACCGGGGATCTGATGAATTAATTACACATCGTGTGAGATTAGTACCATTGTATAATATGCCCTATCTGCCCTAGGCTCTCCTTGAAGTGCTCAAGGAATCCCGGAACTAAGGAGTCCCAGACCCAAGGAATCCCAGACCCAAGGAGTCCCAGACCCAAGGAATCCCAGACCCACTGAGGAGCGACAATAGCTGTGCATCATATTTCCATTCGGACGAGAGACATTCACCAAGCCATCGCTTTTTATCAAACCCTGGGATTTGAGGTTAGCGATCGATTTACCACGGGTACTACTTTAGCCTGCTGGATGGAAGGGCGGGGACGGTTGGAGTTGATCCAAATTCCCGATCCTCGTCCTGCTCCCGATGCCTTTGGGGATGAACAGTATACCGGGTATTACCACATCTCTTTTGACCTCACCCCCGAATTGGCTGCGGAGGGGCTAACCCTCTCCCAATGGCTTCAGTCCTGGAGCGATCGCATTGAAACCCAGCGCCAACAGAGCGATCGACCCCTCCAACCCCTTCGGATTTTACTCCCTCCCCAACAGCAGATGATTAACGATAAAGTGTATGAGGTAACTTTTGTTGCGGATAGTGATGGGTTACCCTTGGAATTTATAAAAGTCTGTTCAGGACTAAACAGATGACAGCGTGAGCCGACCTTATTGCGGAGTAATGGATGAGTATGCCTGTGGTTGAACCTTTTCCCGATAATTGGTCTTATATCAAAACCGAGCTAAACTGGCTCGATCGGGTGTTGGTGATGGCTGTGGGGCGGCATCGTCGAGACTTAAAAGAAACGGAAGGCATGACCCGCAACGCCCGCGATCGGGTGACTCGGCACTGGTGGAAAGGGGTAATCACCCTGGATCAGTCTCCCAATTATGATGAATATCGCCCTGGTGCTGTGCCGGAAATGGGGCAATTCTCCCCAAACGCCTCCCCAAGCGCCTCAGGTACTCCAAGCCCCCCTCCCCCCCATTCAGCACCCCCCAACCCCATCCCGGCCACTCCCCGGTCAGCGGCTCCCCAAACCTATCAAGAACAATTAGCTGGCCGGATCAAAGCCAGTCATCAACAGGGAATTTTGCTGGGGTTGCCCGCCCTCGAAGAGCGTTTGGGGTTAACAGTTTTTGAAAAAAATTTAGTCCTACTTAGCCTTGCTCCAGAGGTGAATCGTCGCTTTTCTCGCCTGTATGGGGTCTTGCAAGAATCGGAGGCACAGGAGCGCCCCCTAGTCGATTTGGCTTTTAAGTTATTTTGTCGCAATGATCAGGAATGGCAGGCGGCTCGGATTCGGTTAGGCACCCGATCGCCCTTGGTGCAGTATGGCTTTGTGACCTTTGTGAATGAGTCGGATCAGCCCCTGTTGACCCAAACCCTCAAATTGACCGATGCCCTAGTTAACTTTTTGCTGGCGGAACATTTAGACGCGGATTGGTTAGAACGTTTACTAGAGTCCCACTTAAAACTGGAAGTGGAGGCCGCCGCAGGGCTTCTCAGTCGAGAACGATCGTCTCCGGTGGGGCCATCCCTCGCGGAACCCAGTCCGGTTCCCTCCCCAAGCGTTTCTCCCTCCCCGGTCTCCGTATCTCCCAGTACCCTAGGCTCTGGAGATTTGTGGTCTCAGTTAGTGCTGCCCCAAACCACCCTCGATCGGTTGCAAAAGCTGATCCTGCGGTTGCGTCTTCCGGCCAATAGTCGCACCCCTGGCGAAGCCACAGCGGGATGTTTACTGATGCTGAACGGCCCCAGGGGAACGGGCAAAACCCTCATTGCCCAAGCCCTCTCCCAGCGGCTAGAACTCCCCTTTTATCGGTTTAACCTCCGTCACTACAGCGCGGATCAGTATGGGGCATTGTTGCAAGTTTTACGGGCTCTGCCCACCGCTGTAACCCTCTTGGAACCCTGTGGGCTGTGGTTGGGGCGGCGTTCTCCCCTTTTGCCCTTGGGGTTACTGGACTGGATTCATTTTCAGCGATCGAGGGGGGGGGTCGTAATTGGAGAAGCGGAATTTGTGGTGCCCCTGCCCCTAGCGGTACAGCGATCGGTGGATGAACACTTGACCCTGACCCTACCCAATGCCACGGAGCGCCTGCAACTGTGGAAGCAAGCCTTTGGGCGAGAAATCGCCCTGGATCTGAGTGTGGATTGGCAGAGTTTTTGGGCAAAGCTAGCCCATCAGTACCGTCTCAGCGGCGCAGAAATCGCCTATTTTGCCAAAGAAGCCGGTCACCAAGCCCAGATTGCCGGAGAATTAATGATTACCCCTCGACATTTGCAAGCCGTCTTAAGATCCGGTTCCGTCAAATGCACCGGATCAGATTAGAATAAGGGCGGGCAATTTTCAGAACGGGCACCTTGAATGGCACAGATTGAAACCAGAACTGAACCCATGATTCTGAACATGGGACCGCACCATCCTTCGATGCACGGTGTGTTGCGTCTCATTGTTACCTTAGATGGGGAAGATGTCATCGACTGCGAACCGGTGATTGGCTATTTACACCGAGGCATGGAAAAAATTGCCGAAAGCCGGACTAATATCATGTTCGTTCCCTACGTCAGTCGGTGGGACTATGCGGCGGGAATGTTTAACGAAGCCATTACCGTCAACGCCCCTGAGCGGCTAGCGGATATTCCCGTCCCCAAGCGGGCCAGCTATATCCGGGTGATCATGTTGGAACTCAACCGCATTGCCAACCACCTGCTTTGGCTGGGGCCTTTCCTCGCAGACGTGGGCGCTCAAACCCCCTTCTTTTATATTTTCCGGGAACGGGAGATGATTTATGACCTGTGGGAAGCGGCCACAGGGATGCGCCTAATTAATAACAACTACTTCCGCATTGGGGGGGTTGCGGTAGACCTCCCCTATGGCTGGGTGGATAAGTGCCGGGATTTCTGCGACTACTTCGACCCCAAAATTGACGAATACGAAGCCCTAATCACCAATAACCCCATTTTCCGCCGTCGGGTGGAAGGCATTGGTACCATCAGCCGCGAAGAAGCCATTAACTGGAGTTTGTCCGGCCCCATGCTCCGCGCTTCCGGGGTGCAGTGGGATCTCCGCAAAGTGGATCACTATGAATGCTACGACGACTTCGATTGGGAAGTGGCTTGGGCTACGGAAGGGGACTGCATGGCCCGCTACGTGGTGCGGATCAAGGAAATGCGGGAATCTGTGAAAATCATTCGCCAAGCTCTGGACGGTCTGCCCGGCGGTCCCTACGAAAACCTAGAGGCCAAGCGGTTAGCAGAGGGCAAAAAGTCCGAATGGTACGGCCCGGACTACCAATACATCGCCAAAAAAGTTGCCCCCACCTTCAAAATCCCGGAAGGGGAGCATTATGTCCGCATGGAAAGCGGCAAAGGGGAATTAGGGGTCTTTATTATCGGCAGTAACGATGTCTTTCCCTGGCGGTTTAAAATTCGTGCCCCGGACTTTAATAACCTGCAAATTTTGCCCACCCTGCTCAAAGGCGTAAAACTTGCGGACATTATGCCCATTTTGGGAAGCGTGGACGTAATTATGGGATCCGTCGATCGCTAAGGTCAGGACGGGTTGAGGCGCTTATGATTAAAGATGACCCAAGATGACCAGATATGACCAAAACTGTCTTTGGCATTGATGTGGGGGGGACAGCCCTGAAGTTAGGGCAGTTCGATCGTCAAGGGAATTGCTTACAAACCCTCACCGTCCCCACGCCCCAACCCAGTACCCCCGATGGGGTGATTGAAGCGATCGTCGCGGCGATTGAGAGCTTAGATCCCCAGCAGGAGTCCAAAGCGATCGGTCTGGGAACCCCTGGCCCGGCGGACTCCGCTGGCCGGGTGGCCCTAGTGGCCATTAACCTAGCCAACTGGCGTAACGTCCCCCTCGCCGATCGCTTAGAAGCCATCACCCAGCGCCCCGTGGTCATTGCCAACGACGCCAACTGTGCCGGACTGGGGGAAGCCTGGAAGGGGGCCGGTCAACAGTTTCAAAACCTGGTCATGCTCACCCTGGGCACAGGTGTGGGAGGAGCTATTATCCTCAACGGTCAGCTTTATGTCGGCCCCAAGGGGCTAGCGGGAGAATTGGGACTGATCACCCTCAACCCCGATGGGCCGCCCTGCAACAGTGGCAATCGGGGATCCCTAGAGCAATATGTTTCCATTCAAGCCATCCAACGGGATACCGGCCTAGAGCCCAAGATCTGGGGCGATCGGGCAGCCAAGGGAGATCCCGAAGCCCTAGCATTTTGGCAACATTACGGGCGTACCCTAGCCGCCGGTTTAGCCAGCATCGCCTATATCCTCACCCCCGAAGCGATCGTTCTGGGGGGGGGCATTAGTGCCAGTGCGCCCTATTTTCTGCCTACCTTGCAGGAAGAACTCTATCGTCGCGTCTTACTGAGTTCCCCGGAAACCTTACCTGTACTACCCGCCCAACTAGGTAATCAAGCGGGCATGGTCGGGGCCGCAAAACTCGCGTGGGATCGTTTTTTTTAGGGAATAGGTGTGACCATTGGTTTCTTCTCTATATTTCTCTAGATTAAGGAGCCGACTCTTCCCAAAAATCACGATCGAGCATACTTTCCACATCCGTAGGGTAGGGAA
>DALYGI010000356.1:0-4626 GCA_031971595.1 Prochlorotrichaceae cyanobacterium CTOTU29312 | reverse complement strand
CCCCCCAGACGGTGAACCGGGAAGTGATGAACTTTTTGGATTCTTTGCCCTCTTAAATCCATTTTTGAATTCAATAAAATCAACTTTTGCCCATGTCCCATCGCTTTCAAAGTCAAAGTTTCAATTGGCTAAATCGTCAACGACTCCGATGGAACGATCGTTTACAACAGGGGTGGCGATCGGTGCAGGTGGTGGCGACGTGGGGGCTGCAATTGGTACTTTATCCCCTCTATGTGGCGGTGCAGTCTTCCCGATTGTTATTGCATAAATTTTTATTGCACAACTGGCAACGGCAAGCCCCTGCTTTGGGGGTAGGAGATTCGGACTCTAGCGCTCTGGTGGTGAGGGATAAAAAATCTGATTTAACCCCGGATTTTGTAGGGCTATTTTTTAAGGCTTTAGGAAAACAGTTTACCTTTAGACCTCGCCCTAGGACGGAAGATTCCCCCACTTCTTCCTCGTCTTTGGCAACAACATCTTCAACATCTTCCGTAACACTGTCATCTTCCCAAAACCCTACCCTCTCCCCTCAGTTACAGGGTATTGCTTCCCTACGGGTGGGGAGTGCCCGTTACCCCGAAGGCTCTCTGGTTTGGGTAGACGATCGTAACCAAATTTGGAGTATTCCCCTGGTTCACCAACAGGCGTTGCAGTACCAAATGTTAACGATCGTGGCGAATCATACCCCCAGCGCTGTACCGCTGAAATTGTTACCGGAACGATCGCAGCAATTGCCCCCCGTGCGTTGGGCTCGGCGGTTAATGAACTGGATGCAAACGAGCCCTCTGGCCCTAGCAACTAATCTTTTTCAGGAAAGCCAAATCCAACCCTTAGCGCTTCCCCTTGCCCCTTTTCCGAATCCATTGCCGCCACACTTTCAACTCCGCATTCAGGAATTTTCGGTTCAACAAAGTGATGCTCTCCTGCGGTTTTTAGACTATCATCTGGCGCTGTTAGAACCCCAAAAATCGATCGTTTCTACTACGACTCAACCGGATACGACTCAACCGGGATCGCCCCAAGGGAAATTTGCTGACTTCATACCTTCTGAATTAATACCTGCTCAAGGGCTCATTTCTCAAGTTCTACCTGCTCAGGGGCAAGTTTCTCCCCCGGAAGTTGCCGCTCCTGAAGTCTCATTTTCTGACGTTTCACCTTCGGAAATCTCACGCTCAGAAATCCCCTCCCAATCCCCCCCAGCAACGATCGTGGGGATGACGTTACGCCAGCATTTATTAGGGAGTTTAGATTCCAGTCGTTCAAATTCGATTAATTTAAATCCCAAGCCTCAAGCCTATTCCCCCCCGCAAACGATCGGGTCTACTCCTATGGTGTCCATTTCCCCCACCCCAGAGCCATCCTCACCAGATATATCTCGTCAAGCTTTAACCCCTCAGGTTATAACTGCCGCTGACAAGTCCTTTCTAGACTCTACCCTTTCCCCCTTGGACGGTTCCCCAGAGCAGCCGATGAAGGTTGAAGTTAAAGAAGTTAAAGAATTTAAAGAAGTTAAAGAATTTAAAGAAGTAGAAGTTAAAAGTGAAGCGATCGGTTATGAAAAACACCCCCTAGAGCATCTACTCCACTGGCTCGATCGGGTGGTGACCTGGATAGAGCGCCAATTGGCAAAGTTATTTGAATAGTCCAGAACGTTCAGAAGGTTCAGAAAATAATTTACGGATCAGGGTATAGGAGAAGGATCCTTATAATAGCTGCATATCTTTACTTCTCCCTATGGCCTTCGATTTACAAATCTCTCTCAGGGCGATCGAACCCCGCCTACGATCGCTCCTTCCCGCTGAACTCTATGCCTCAGCCTGGGTTTCCCCAAACTCTGAGCAACTGATGAAGATTTTTCAGCACTTGAGAACCCTGCTCTATATCTTGGGGGATTATGTCCCGCCGCCCGTTAAACAAAGCCCCCCCACCCTCGGCCAACTGCGATCGACCTGGGAGGAAGGGAGTTTGCTGTTTACAGACTTGGCAGGCTTTACGCCCTTTATGGAAGCCCACATTGGATCGGGTCAGGCGGGGGCTCAGCGCTTACTGGAACTGCTCAATACCTATTTCTCTACTATGTCCGCCATTGTCAGTAAATCCGGGGGGGAGTTATTAGAATTTACGGGAGATGCCATCCTGGCCCAATTTATCGATCCGGTGCGTGGGGAAGATGCTCAACGGGCTCTCCGGGCTGGGCTACGGATGCAGCGGGCCATGGGAGAATTTCAGCAGGTGCATACCCCCAGTGGCACCTTCGACCTGAAAATGCGAGTGGGGTTGCACCGTGGGCAATTTTTAACCGCTGATATGGGAACCCCTCGGCGGATGGAGCGGGTGCTCTTGGGGAAAGTGGTTCAACTGGCCAAGCAGGCGGAAGGGGCCGGTGCTGCGGGCCGGGTTTGTGTCACCCCTTCCTTTGCCGATCGTTTGGGGGGGGAGGTTCAACTAGAGCCGGGGAATGATGGCCATTATCTAGTCATTGATAACTGGGATGAAGAGCGCCTCGGAGAATACGAAATTGCCTTTGGTCGTCGCCGCACTTCTAACCCCATCCTGATCGATCGCAGCCCTGAGGCCCTCCTTCAGGAAATTGAAACCCTTTTGGAGCAGGTGGAACCCCTAGCCAGCTACCAGGCTGGCCCCATTTTGAACCTCTTGGTGGAATACGCCGCAGAACGCCAAATTCCTCCTGAATTTCCCCATATTACGGTCTTATTTGTCAGCTTATTGGGCTTTTTTGAAGCGATCGATGGGCGTTGTCCCCTGTCAGAACCCCAAATTTTAGAACAGGTGAATCAAATCTTTGCCCGAGTTAACGCCATGGTACAAACCCAAAATGGCGTTTTGCAACGGCTTACCTATCACCCCAATGGCAGCGATTTACTGATTTATTTTGGAACTCCCAATGCCCACAATGACGATTCTCTCAGGGCGGCGCGGGTTGCCTGTAGTATTCGAGACTTGCTCCACCAGTGGCCGGCCATGAGCCTGCCCATCGGAGACCTTCAGTTTGCCTGTCAAATTGGCATTGCCCACGGTCAAGTTTTCGCCGCCGAAGTGGGAGAAGCGCGGGGTCGGCGGGAATATAATATTTTGGGGGATACGGTGAATACGGCAGCCCGATTAATGAGCCGAGCCAAACCGCAACAGATTCTTTTAACCGAAACGGTTTATGAAACCATCCACCACCAAACCACCCATGGTCTTTCCCTAACCTATCATTGCCTAGGGGAAATGGTGGTCAAAGGCAAAAGTCGATCGCTCCAAGTTTACGAACTAGAGCCCGCAAGCCTGGATGAAGCATGAATTCCTTTGACCAACTTAAACCGAATAGGATAACTTCCAGCCCGTCCGATCGTCCGCAGCAACGGGAGTCCCATCCGGGGGAAGCACCGTCTCCGCCTGAAATAGCACCGCCAGGGGTAACGCCTGCAACGTGGGGTTAAAAAACTGCTGAAGTTGATGCCCATTACTGAGACCATTGGTTAAATGGCCAGACCCCACCGCATAGCTACTGAGCATCTGATGGCCAGACCCATTGGGGTACTCAGCAGAGGCATGAAACACCCACTCCTCCGTAACCCGCTGGGGCATATCCATCGGAATTTGTAAGGCATGGATGGGGGAACGATCGCCTAGTTCCTCTTCCCAACTCACCTTCACAAAATAATCCTCAACCCATTCCGAAGGGTAAATAGGCGGCACATGAACCCGTCCAGACTGTGCCAAAGGCAGCCATTCCCCCCTAGGAGTACGGTAACCAATTTCCGCTTGATAATCTCGATCGCTAATGGGCAGGGATAAATACCACTCCCGTGCCAACTCATCGCAACTATGTTCTTGAATACCCAGGGCTGGCAGCGCTCCCTCCTCAAGCCCCGTCACATCGTAGAGGCGCAGGGTCAAAATTTCCCCACCTTGGCGACGACTCGCCTCCCGTGCATCATTCGGCAAATCCCAATATACATAAGCCCACTGGGGATCACGGGGCATCATCACAATCCGACTTTCCCCATAGCCATCCGGCAGATCCGCCAGGTTTTCATCCAGCAGCGCCAAACTCTCCTCACTGGTAGCCTGGCCTAGATTAAACTTAGCCGCGCCCACCTCCTCTTGAGCCTCAAAACGTCTAGAGGGAATTTCCACCCCCTGTTGTTGCAACTCAATCGACTCGATCGCATCAACCAACTGCGATTTACGCATTCTGCTGTAACGGGAAACCCCATAGCTACTGGCAATCCGCCGCAACTGTCGCAGGGTCATTTCATCTAAGGACATTGTCCTATTTACCGTAGGCATAGCTAAATCTCCACCGATCTTGTCAGAGTTCAAAGCCAGATACAGCCTTGAGGGCGCTATATGATCACGCTATAGATGTGTCTATAGGCATATCTATAGGCTAGGGGAGAATGTCTCATCCGGGGATCTTTTTGTCATGATTTCCTGACATTGCTCTGATGCATGGAGAATGGAGAATTGAGCATGGAGAATGGACGGCGTGAGAATTGACGGACTACCGGGATTCACGCTGAAGGAATCGCCCATTCCCTCTCCCCGATTCCCTCTCCTAGGAACGTTAAATTCCGTTTACATTCCAGCAAAATATGTGAGACTTATGGGATAGTG